>JAEUSS010000654.1 GCA_016788685.1 Prolixibacteraceae bacterium
ATCTGGAAAAAGCACATGAATTGAAAGGAGAAGACAGATCATTGCTTGAAGCCCTGAAGAACGTGTATTATCGCTTGCAAATGCTTGAAAAGTATGAAACGATGCTTGAAACTTTGAAACGGAATAATTAATGGCAATGGATTAGATGATTTTCTTTAAACAAATAAAAGCTGCCGGATTTGGTGCGTCTCCATTGCCGGCAGCTTTAATCATTGTCAAATGATGTTGTATGGCTACAACGGTTCAAAAATAAGAAATCTAATTCAAACAGGGGCTTCGGTCCCTGTTTTTGTTTTTTGTTGATTAATGCTAATTTCGGCAGGATAAAAAATCAGAAGTATTGCATGGAAATTATTCAAGTTGCTGATCAGGAAACGATTTCAGCATTTCATGAACTGCCTTTAGAAATTTACAAAAACGATAAAAACTGGGTTTCGCCACTACGGATGATGATCGAAGATGTCTTTAATCCTCAAAAAAATGCGGGATTTATTCGTGGCGACGCATGCCGGTGGTTGGTTAAAGACGGTAACCGTTATCTTGGACGGATTGCGGCATTTTACGATCGGAGTAAAATTGAGGACGGAAACGAGCAAGCAGGAAATATTGGCTTTTTTGAGTGTTTTGATAATCAGGAAGCAGCCAGTCTGCTTTTTGATACGGCCCGTAACTGGCTGATGTCTGAAGGTTTTACAGCCATGGACGGCCCGGTTAATTTTGGCGAAAATTTCTTTAACTGGGGCTTGCTGGTCGATGGATTTCAGCAGCAAGGTTTCGGGATGCAGTATCACCCGCCTTATTACAAGCAGCTTTTCAAAGAATATGGTTTTCAGACTTACTATCAGCAGTTTAGTTATCACCTGAATATTACCAGCCCCGATCTTCCGGAGCGCTTTTGGAAAATAGCCGAGTGGGTGGCCAAAAAGAAGGACTTTCATTATAAAACCTTTTCGTTTAAAGAACAGGATCGTTGCATCGACGACTTTTTATCCATTTACCAGCAGGCCTGGGATAAACACGGTAACTACAAGCCCATCGAGCGTAAAGATCTGAAAGCTTTGATCAGGGATGCCAAAATGGTGCTTGAGGAAGAGTTTATCTGGTACGTTTATCACAAAGATGAGCCCATCGCTTTTTTTATGATGATTCCAGATTTGAATCAGATTCTGAAACATCTGAAAAGCGGAAAACTTTCCCTTTTTAATATCCTGAAACTAATTTTTCTGAAGAAGATGAAAACGATGACCCGTTGCCGGGTGCTGGTTATGGGCGTCATTCCGAAGTTTCAGGGGGCCGGAATCGAATCGGGTATCTTTTGGCAGCTACGTCAGGTGCTGCTGAAAAAGTCGTGGTACAATGAGATGGAGTTGAGTTGGGTGGGCGATTTTAATCCGAAAATGATTGCTCTTTTTAATTCGGTCGGAAGTCAATATGCTAAAACTCACGAGACCCTGCGGTATCTGTTCGACCGAAGCCGGACTTTTGTGCGGCTGCCAATCATTCAAGAGTGAAAGCGGTGTGATTAAAATCGGCAAAATGTTGTAAATTGACCGCAAAAATAAAAGACCATGCAGATTGTTCAAGTTGCTGATAAACAAACCCAAAAACTCTTTCATCAGGTTCCTCACCTGATCTATAAAAACGATCCTCACTGGTCGTGCCCGCTTCACGGGATGGTTGAAGATGTATTTACACCTGCAAAAAACCCGTCGTTTAAAACCGGGGAAGCCATTCGATGGGTAGTAACCGATGATCAGGGGCAGGTATTGGGACGAATCGGGGCATTTTTCAACACGAAAAAGGCTTATACGTTTGAACAGCCTACCGGAGGATGTGGTTTTTTTGAATGTGTGGATGATTTTGAAGTTGCCAAAATGCTGTTTGATGCTGCACGGGACTGGCTTCGTGAACGTGGAATGGAAGCAATGGACGGGCCTGTCAATTTTGGTGAAAATTATATGAACTGGGGGCTGCTGGCCGATGGTTTTATGCATCAGGGCTTCGGAATGCCTTACAATCCGCCCTATTATGTCGATCTTTTCAAAAAATATGGTTTTGAGGTGTATTTCCAGCAGTTCAGTTATCATCTGGATTACAGCAAACCTTTTCCGGAGCGCTTTTGGAAAATTGCAGGTTGGGTAGCACAGAAACCAGGCTATTCGTTTGAACATTTTTCGTTTGACAAAACGGAGAAGTTTATTGACGATTTTTGTTACATCTACGATGAAGCCTGGCGTTTTCATGAACATTTTCAGCCGCTTGATAAAGAGGAAATCCGTGATTTTATCTTGACCTCTAAAGCCATTCTCGATCCTGAAATGGTTTGGTTTGCTTATCATGACGGGACTCCGATTGCCTTGTTTGTGATGATTCCGGACATCAACCAAATTCTGAAAAAGCTAAAC
>JAEUSS010000028.1 GCA_016788685.1 Prolixibacteraceae bacterium
GTTGGCCGGGGTAATGTCGGGTATTATCCCCGGATCAGGAAAAATTTATGCCGGGAAAACAGGAGAAGGAATTGCTTCGATGATTGCCACTGCCGGATTTGGTTTGGTTGCCTGGGAAAATCACCGAAAACTTGGAATTGAGAATCTGAAAACAATCTTTTTCGGAGGTGTTTTTTTAGCCAGCTATGCCTCAACAATATACGGGTCAGTCCTCTCCGTGAAAATAACTGAACACAATTATCATGATGCCCTTCATAATCAAATACTTTTTCAGCTGCATATTCCTTTGCGGAATTTTTTCGAGTAGCCTTGCTGCCATCCCGAAAGGTGACAGCCTTTACGTTAAAGGTCACTACTTTGAAGCGTCAGTCGAGTACGAACGTCAACTGTTTGAATCGGCTGACAATTCTGCGGTTTATGCTCTCCGGTATAAAAAGGCTCTGTGCTATAAAAAATTACGGAATTTCGACCGGTCAGTCGATGAGCTTCAGTCCATATTCTTTGCCAATGTTACCGACTCGTTGTTTCAGCGTGTGTTCTATGAACTGTCGCTATGCTATTATTTAAACGGAGAGCCGTTTAAGGCATTGGGGAAAATTGAGGAGTATTTTCACCGAAGTACAGACTCAACAACTTTTCAGGTTTTTATGCCGCTGAAAATACGTTGTCTTAACGAAACTCAACAATGGGACAGGGCTAAAGAAAACTTTGACCAATATGTAAAAATGCAAAACTTCGCTCCGGATAAAGAGACTGAAATACTTGAAATTGTGAATGCCTTGTACAGTAAGCCTAATCTTCCGCGGCTAAGATCTGCCGAAAAAGCAGAAAACTGGTCCCGGTTTGTTCCCGGAGCCGGACAGATTTATGCCGGAAAAACCGGAGAGGGAGTCCTGAATCTCCTGATTAATTCATCGATTATTGCTTTCGCAGGGCATCAGTTCATCCATAAATACTACATTACCGGATACCTTGCCGGATTAGGATTTTTTAATAAAACCTATCACGGAGGGATGAAACGGGCTGCAACTTTAGCTTCTCAAAAAAATAAGGAGCTGCTCATTCATTTTAACAGCCAGGTCAATTCTGTAATTCTCGACAATTTTGATTTATAAGCTGCAGTTCAGTTCAGGCAACTTGCAGTGAAATATCAGCCAAAAACAAAGGGTGGATTCGTTCGAGTCCACCCTTTGTAATTTCCATTATTTAAACAATTATGCCGGCATTTCTGGAAGACTCCATGGTTTGCGGTATGTATGTTTAATCAGTTCGGCTGCAAATTCAGTAGCCGGAACCGGATCAGTGTAAGTTTTGTTGAACGTTGGGTGTCCGTCATGAATTTTGAATCCGTCTTCAATAACGATCTTGATTTTTTCATCGTCAGTGATGTTGGTGAATTTCATGTTTGGACCGTCCCACATCAGTTCTTTGTTCAGGTTTTGCAAACGAACAGCCAACACACCCATAACAACCATTTCGTTGAATGGTCCGGCTTCTGCAAAGTTAGAAGCGGTTTGTACGCGGTTTTCTGGTGATTCTTTTGCTGCGCGAACCCAATCCATTTCGTGAGAAGTCTCTACACGGCGACGGAATTTAGGTGCAGTTTCGGGTTTTTCGATTGATCCGTTCGGACGTAAGATCCATGGGTTAACGCCATAACATCCACAAACTAAAATACCTTTTGTTCCGTGGAAGAATACGCCACCACCGGCATCGTTCGGGTTTTTGCCAACCGGCCACCCTTGCGGAAGCATTTGTTTGATTCCGCCATCGTACCAGAATACTTCAACCTGCGGAAGCTGTGCTCCTTTTTTTGATCCCTTCCAGGCGCGTTTGGCGACGCGGGCCGGGAAAGTTAATTTCACCGATTGTGCTGTCGGGGCGCAATCCTGAAGTAATAAAGTTGAATTACCCTGAGCTTTGGTTGGGTAACCCAGTTCGAGTCCGACGAATACCGGATGCAAGATGTGGCAAGCCATATCGCCCAATGCACCTGTACCGTAATCCCACCAGCCGCGCCAGTTCCATGGGTGGAAAATTTCGTTGTAAGGGCGCATTTTTGCCGGGCCGGTGAATAAATCCCAGTCCAGTGTTTCGGGAACCCATTGGCCTTGTTTCGGAGTATTTAATCCTTGCGGCCAGATCGGACGGTCAGTAAAAGCTTCAACTTTGGTTACTTCGCCAATTTCGCCGTTGGCCAGCCATTCGCAGGTCAGGTTAACGCCTTCCTGAGACGATCCCTGGTTACCCATCTGGGTGGCTACCTTATATTTATCAGCCAGTTTGGTAAGTAAACGTGATTCGTAAACCGAGTGAGTCAATGGTTTTTGCAGATAAACACTTTTCCCCATTGTAATGGCATGAGCAGCGGTAATGGCGTGTGTGTGGTCGGCAGTTGCAATAACAACACCGTCAATTGATTTGCCCAGTTCGTCGTACATCACTCTCCAGTCTTTGTACTTTTTGGCATCCGGGAAAGTGTTGAAACAGTTGGCTGCATATTTCCAGTCCACATCACATAACCCAACGATGTTTTCTGATTTCAGGTTTTTCAGGTTGGCAAAACCCATACCACCAACACCGATACCGGCAATGTTTAATTTGTCGCTGGGTGCTTTGTGTCCCATCCCGGCGATAACATTGCTCGGAAGGATAGTTACTCCGGCAGCTGCAGCTGCGCTTGTTGCCAGGAAAGATCTTCTGCTAAACTTGTTTTCCATAGGTTAAATAATTTAATTTCGATTTAGGTATTGATTGAATTTAATTTTAATCCAAAAATCCCTTAAAGGTAAAATTTCTTCGCGAATCTCCATGCCTGAAAGATTCATCTTTTCAATTTTAATCCTCCTCGCTGTAAGGCATCTAAGTGCCCGGACAGCGGTCGTTTTCATGTAAGAGCAAGAAAATGAATTTTTTCGGATAGCTTTTATCTATTCAGGATTGAAAAATTCGATTTGACCGGTGAATAATTGAGGTCTATATTTGTCCGTCACTTCACCGATTTAATCAATAAAAAATACCATATAAGTATGAAGACAATAGGAGAAAAATTTCCGGACTTTAAAAAAGAAGCAGTCGTTTCGCTTGAGCCGGGCAAAGAATTTAAAACATTGACGCAAGTTGACCTGGCCGGAAAATGGACCGTTTTCTTTTGGTGGCCGCTCGACTTTACGTTTGTGTGCCCGACTGAGATCGTTTCGTTTAACGAACACTTTGACGAGTTTGCCAAACGGAATGCCAACGTGATCGGGGCATCCATCGATTCGCAGTTTGTACACATGGCCTGGCGTAACAGCCACCTGGGGCTGAAAGGACTGAAATTCCCGATGCTGGCCGATACCAGCAAGTCACTTTCAGAAGAGCTGGGAATTCTGGAGCCGGAAAATAAAATCGCTTACCGTGCCACGTTCATCATCGATCCGGAAGGTACGATACAGCACGCTTCGGTTAACGGACTGAACGTCGGACGGAACGTGAAAGAGATTATCCGGGTGCTGGACGCCCTGCAAACCGGTGAATTAACCCCCTGCGACTGGGTGCCCGGAGAAGCTACCTTGTAATTGTTTAGGAGTCATAGAATAAGTGGATGAGGGCTGCCCGAAAGGGCAGCTTTTCTTGTTTTTAATGTAAAATCAATCGTAAGATTTGTTCCCCCAGCGCTGATTTTTGGTGTGGTATTGAAATCCGGCTCTATTTTCGCCAAAAAAAGTAAAACACACATGGAAAAAAAGATGGGTAATCCTGCGGTTGTAGGTCTTGCAGGTTTCGGTTTAACAACACTTTTACTGCAATTTCACAACATCGGACTTTGCGGGCTCGGGCCGGTGGTGGCGATGGGCTTTGTTTTTGGCGGACTGGCACAGCTGATTGCCGGCTTTCAGGAGCAGAAAATGGGAAATAATTTTGGGTACAGTGCCTTCGTGGCTTACGGTAGTTTCTGGATTGGTCTGGGGATCATCTGGCTGCTGAATTTCTTTAAAGTTTACGAATCGAGCCACACGGATGTGGGCTATTTTATGCTGGCCTGGACGCTTTACACCTTGATCATGTTCGTGGCTTCGCTTCGTGTTCACAAGGCTATGGCGATTACGTTCGGATTGTTGCTGATCGGCGTCATCCTGCTTGTGGTTGGGCATTTCGGAAATCCGATTTTCAAGCAAATCGCCGGATACGAGCTGATTCCCTGCGCGCTGATGGCCTGGTACATGATGGCGGCCATCATCATCAACGATTTGGCCGGAAAAAAAGTTCTCCCTGTCGGGAAGCCTTTTATCCGCTAGTAGTTCTCCGGAATAAGATTTTGAGAAGGTCTGCCATTGGGCGGACCTTTTTGCGTTCAGATCCGACGGATTGCGTCGCTTTTTTGGATCACCTGACCAAATTGGTGGAGTTTAAATTTCTGATTGAAGTGCTAAGACCTAAACCTTCCATTCATTTGCCCAGTCCTCCAGCCGGACGGGCTGTTACTTTTTCCCTTCAGCTGGAAAAAGTAACCAAAAAGAGCCGCCGCTGAAGGATAAAAAGCTAAAAACCGAATACGTTTCGCTAAAAATTTCCAAACTCCTCCCTCTGGTCGTCAAACAGGGAAATTTTTTTCACGCTCACTGCTTCGGTTTTCTTCACGCTTTTTCTCCTTAGGCGGGACAAAGGCATTGCGTCGCAAGGATTTCCGGATTAAACAGCCCGTTAAAAGGGTATTTCCTTAATCGGAGCGAGTGGGCAGGCCGTCAAAACGCCCGGCTGAGGGTTCGTTTTGACAAGATTCTGGCGCCCTTTTCATCGAATGGAAAAGGAAGAGCCTGTCCGGCTTAAGGACAGCAATCTGCTTTTTCCTTTCCTCAGGAATATGAATTAATTCCTCTTTTCCGGAAAAAATAATGGTCGTCGGCTGCTGCCAATTGCCTGAACTGAAAAAATAGAGGCTGTCGGCTGCTGCCAATTGCCTGAACTAAAAAAATAGAGGCTGTCGGCTACTGCCAATTGTCTCAATTGAAAAAAAGGAGCCCGTCGGCTGCTGCCAATTGTCTCAATTGAAAAAAAGGAGCCCGTCGGCTGCTGCCAATTGTCTCAACTGAAAAAATAGAGCCCGTCGGCTGCTGCCAATTGTTTAAACTGAAAAAATAGAGGCTGTCGGCTGCTGCCAATTGCTTAAACTAAAAAAAAAGAGGCCGTCGGCTACTGCCAATTGCCTGAACTAAAAAAAAGGAGGCTGTCGGCTGCTGCCGGAAATCCTTCAGGATAATTCATAAAAAAAGCGAAACCCGGAATGACCGGATTTCGCTTTCAGTTAAAATGAGTTCGGACTAAAACATGTCGTCGACACCCTGACTCGGTTGTTCCGACGGAGCCTGCTTATCCATTTTGTAGTTATTAATTTTGTAGCTGAGCGTCAGCATCAGTACGCGGGGTTCGCGCTTCATCCGGAACGACGATTTGAAATTGTCGCCATACGATGTTCCTTCAAACTTGGCAGTTCCCAACACATCGCGCACGCTGAGGGTTGCCGAGAGTTTCTTCTTCATAAAATCCTGACGGTACGACAGGTTGGTAAACAGCATTCCTTTCTGGTCGCCCTGCGCCGAAACCGACGGGCCGCGGTAGAAACCGGTCAGCTGCATCCGGCTGTCGGCCGAAAATTTCACCGTCGCGTTCATCCTTCCGGAGTAATTGGTACTTTCTTTATCGACCGATTTACCCAGGACCTCGCCCTCCAGTTTGTAATTGTAAATGCTGAAACTGGTGTTTACCAGCAACCATTTGGTGAGGTTGATGTTCGCCATCAGTTCGCCTCCCAGCGAGTGGTCGCGGTTGAGGTTGTCGGCGCTCATGTAAATAATGCCGTCGTCTTTTAATTCCTGAATACGGGTGATCAAATCGTTGGTTGTGCGGTAAAACGTTTCGAGCGATACAAACGAATTGCCGAATTTACGCATGTAGCTGAACTCGTACGAGTCGGTGTATTCCGGTTTCAGCGCGGGGTTGCCCACCCGAATGGTGTACTGGTTCATGTAGTTCGGGAACGGATCGAGGTCGCGGCCGCCGGGACGGTTAATTCGTCGCGAATAGCTGGTCATGAACTGGCTTTTATCGAGCAGCTCGTACGAAAAGTGAGCCGACGGGAAAAAGTCGAAACGGTCGAGCGTGTACGGATCAGTGGTTTTTGAATGATCGATGGAACGTTTGGTGTATTCGCCGCGCAGGCCAAGCATATACTGAATGGCTTTCAGGTTTCCGGAATAGGTTGAATAAGCCGAGTGGATGTCTTCCTTGAAATCCATGTCGCTGGTGTACTTCGGATCGTTCACGTCAAAATTCTTGAAGTTGAACAGTTCCGTTTCGCGCTCCATCCGGCTTTGCACTCCGGCCTCAAATTTAGCGCCTTCTTTCAGCGGCAGGGTGTAGTCCACTTTCAGGCGGTAATCGTTCGAGTTATCGTCTTCGGTGGTGTACACGCGCGACAGGTAGTTGTTGGTTTGCTGATAGCTGGCATCCGAAATAAATTCGTCGATAGTTTCGTACGAAAGTCCGTCGCGGTTGCGGTAGTCAAACGAACCTTCGAGTTTATGCGTGCCGTTTTCATCGAATTTAGTCAGGAAGCTGGCCTGTCCGCTCACATAATTTCCTTCTCTGGAAGAAAGGTTTCGCTGCACCGTGTATAAGTCGTAAGTTCCGGGATCTTTATATTCGCGGAGGTTTCCGCCACCTTCGCCGTCGAAGTTGTATTTCCCGACTTCTCCTGAAAGGGTTACCGAAGTGTTGTCAGACAGGAAATAATCGAAGCCACCTTTGATCTGCTGTCCGCCGCGCGACTGGTTCCGCAGCCCGTCGGTGATCAGGAAGGTGGTGGTGTCGTTCGCGTAGGTTTCGCGGGTCGATTTCATGTTTCCTTCGTCGGTATTGTCGTTCCAGTTTGCCCCGAAGAAGAGGTTGTATTTCTTCGTTTTGTAGTTGAACATCATGTCGGTTCCGTATTTTTTCCCGGTACCCAGGTTCACATTCACAATTCCGTTAATTCCTGAAAGAACGTTTTTCTTCATCACCACATTGATGATACCGGCCATTCCGTCGGGATCATATTTAACCGACGGGTTGGTGATGATTTCGATGTTCTGGATAGCCGATGACGGAATTTGTTTCAGCGCATCGCTTCCGCTCAGTACGCTCGGGCGGCCGTCGATCAGCACCGTAAAGCTCGATGAACCGCGCAGGCTCACATTTCCGTCGATATCCACTTCAACCGAGGGCGTGTTTTCCAGAACAGTAACAGCGTTTCCGCCGGCAGCATTGATGTCGTTGGTTACGTTGATCACCTTTTTGTCAATCTTGTATTCTACGCGGTTGCGCTCGGCAACCACATCAACCGAACCTATTTGCTGGCGGGATACGGCCAGTTCAATGGTTCCAACGTCAACGGAAGTCGAATTCGGGACGATTTTCACATCGTTCACGGTGGTTTTTTCAAATCCGATAAAAGCCGCTTCCACGTAGTAGTTTCCAAAAGGTAATTCGCTGATTTCAAAAGTTCCGGATGCGTTGGCAATGCCTCCGCCCACCAGTTTGGCATCTTGTTTACGGTAAATGGCTATATTGGCATATTCCATCGGGATTTTTGTTTCAGCATCTATAATTTTCCCTTTTATTTTTCCATTCTTTACCAGGTTTGCCGTACCCGCGTTAGTCATTGCCGGTGGTACCTGCGAAAAAACCGTGCCGCTTGTTGAAAGGATTAAAAGCATCAAAATCAATAAATTCTTCATCTGTCTCTCTGTTGTTTAAGTTGTCTTCAAAATTTTAGTTTCTTTTGTCAATATCCATGAGACAGGGGAGCCGGTCTAAAGTTTAATAACAAAAATAAAAGAGTTGTTAATGTTTGTGAATGTTTTCTCCCGCCAGAAGGCTGTACAGCGCATTTTTTTGATTATATTTAAGATTGTTGTTTTACCTGAAATTGTTGAAAATGAAGACTCTTCTTATTCTCCTTTCCGGCGTGCTTTATCTGGGGGCCTGCTCTCCTGCTCTGCGGATTGTTGAGGTTAAAGATGCTCAGAACGAAGTAGAAGGAACCCGGTTGGTGTTTTCTCCCGAAGCTTATTCCGAAGTGAAATCCGGCGAATGGATCGGCCGGACGCATTACAACCTCACCTCGGTCTGCAGGTATGAAAGGGAAAGAGACGACCGGCCGACGGTGAGCGTTGATTTCCGAGTTGTTGTTCCGGTCGGAATGGATGATCCGGACTCGGTGATGATTTTTGACCTGGATGATGAAAAGATCCGGATTGTTTCCGGTCAGTACCGTGACAACGGTGAAAATGAAACTGCCGGTCAGGCTAAAACCGTTTCAACTTCCGGCGATAAAAAAAGTTATGAGTTGAAAACCTGCGGGTTCATAATTCCGGAGAACCTTTGGATACCCGTTGCCAGCTCAAAGGTTATAAAATGGAGGCTCTTTCTGGGGAAAACCGGCGTCGAGGTAAAACTGAATGAGGCTGAAACGAAAAAGCTGAAATCGTTCTTCTCACAGGCCGTATCCGAACTCGAAACCCACTTCCCGGCTATTCCTGAAGGGCAGAAAAAATGGTAGTTTGTTCAGCGCCAGGCGGCAGAGCATAACGCGTTTGGGTAACGGACGATATGCCCTGCCGTTTGTTTCGGCTTTCTATTTCCTTTTTTGGTCTTCCAGCCGGTATTCCTTTTTTTCTTTCTGATCTTCCTGCATGTCGTTAATATCATCGATCACGGGCGATTCTTTTACAGCTTCCCAATCGAATTTTTCATCCAGAGGAGTCAGTGCTTTTTTGGGGTCAAAAATACGTTCATCAACCGGTACGGCGCGGTAAGGAGTATAATCCGGCGTTGAGGTGAACATGTCGGCAAAGTCGCTGGCAGCGGCATCATACTGGTTCAGGTACGGCATGCCAAGCACATTCCAGAACGTTTTAAAAATACTTCCGAAGCTGTAGTGCACATGCGAAACATAGTTTTTCTTCACCCAGGGCGAAATAACCATCAGCAAACTGCGGTGCGCATCAACATGGTCGACACCGTTCTGGGCGTCATCCTCGGTAATGACGATGGCCATGTTTTTCCAGAAGGGGGTGTGCGACAGGTATTCCACAATTCGTCCGACAGCCAGGTCGTTGTCGGCCATGTAGCTTTCCCTGAACGGATAACCGGCTTCCGGGCGTTCGCTGGCTCCGTGGTCGTTCGGAATAATTACGGTGATGATCGAAGGCATGTCAATCCCGGGTTTAATCCACTTTTCGTCAAACTCTTTGGTGAACTGGTGAATGCGGAACTGGTCGGGAATGGCCGTATTGTAGGTGGGATACATTTTTGAAGTGCGCGAAAACATGGGCAGGGGCAACGGAAAATTGGCGTAGTGTTTGATGCCCGAGAATTTGAACGAATCTTCGTAAAACGCGGGTTCGAACATAACTCCAAAGCCGAAGTTGTAAAATTCAACTTTGTTTCGTTCCAGATGATCCCACATGGAGCCGGCTTCATTGTAATCTTCCGGATAAATGGCTCCGGCAGCGCCGTTCATCCCCAGGCTTCCCGGCGCTTCCGATCTCGGATTGTACGAACGGTTGCCTCCGTAACTGGCCGGAACCGTCGATTCAACCCATTCATTCGGATAAGTATTTACCAGCCACCGGTGGCCGTCAGCCGAAACATCGGCATCGACATAAAAGTTATCCGACATGGCAAATTCAGTTGCCAGTTTCAGGTGGTTGGGCATTACTGTTGCTTGCTCAACTTTCAGTGATTTGTTGCGGTTGGTAAAGGTGGCGCCATATCCGTAGCGTGCAATGGTCGGGTCGCCTTTCCCGTTGGGCATTTGCCCGAAAACTTCATCGTAAGTGCGGTTTTCTTTCGAAATAAAAACCAGGTATTTGATCGGCGATTCTTTTTCGCCGCCAAAAACCGGGATCGGATTACCGGCTCTTCGCTTCTGAACTTTGCGATAATCTTCAATGCGGTAGTTGTTGGCGATCACTTTCCGGGTCAGGGCAGCCAGTTTTTTACCATCCGGAATATCCATCACCGAAACCGAACCTTTCATCAGGTTGCCGATGTAGCTGCCTTCTTTTCCTTCCTGAAATACTTTCCCGCCATTGGGGCCGCTGCCAAAACCTTTGGCATTGCTCACCACCAGCTTCTTCCCGTCCGGAGTTACCTCCAGTTTTGAAGGGAACCAGCCTGCCGGAATGTGCCCGGCGACTTTTAATGCAGGAATATCGATTACCCCGATGGCATTGACGCCCGCTTCGGCCACAAAAAGCCTTTTCTGGTCGGGGGATACGGCCAGTCCAAACGGAATGACACCGCGGAATTGTTTAACCGCCGGGTGTAATTTGAGCGGAATCTCGGCAGCAATGGTGTCATGCACCAGGTCAATAACCGAAATGTTGTCGTTCGTTCCGTTGCTTACAAAAATATACCGGTCGGTCACTGCCAGCGAATTGGGGCTCGAACCTCCTACTGCCGGGATGCCTTCGATGGTTTCGCCAACCAACGCGCCGGTTTTAATTTTAGCCTGAATTTCAGGTTCCCGCGGATTTGTGATTGAAAACGACCATACTGAAAAGGACTCAGGCGCATTCGGATCGCCCAGCCCCGGAATGTCCAGCGAATCGATCCGGATTCCCTTTTTCATTTCCTCGCTTCCGAACCCGAAAGGAGGAAAACTGAGTGCATTCTTATAATCTTTCTCAGCTTCGATGTTGCCGATTTTGCTGTACTCGAACATGCCCACGTTGGCTACATATACTTTTTGTCCGTTAGGCGAAAGAATAACACCAAACGGATAACGGCCGGTAGGGGCACTGCCGACGATCTTTTTCAGTCCGGTGTCGACCACAATCAGGCGGAACAGCATCTGATCGACGGCATAGAGGTAACGACCGTCTTTGCTCAGCTTCATATCACCGATATAACCGTTCGGAGTTTTCTTTCCGGTTTCGTCAACCAAACAGTCAACCGAGTCGAGTTTAGTGCCGTTATCGATCGAAAAAAGGTAGATTTTGTTTTCCTGACCTCCGGCGACATAAACCACTTTATTGTCGGGAGAAATGGCAAGTCCCATAAACACCGAGGCGAGTATTCCCTTGTCGGTCGACGGGCCGGGCGGTACCTGCATGACATCCGGATGTTCTGATTTCAGGTTTTTGATGATCGAAATGGAGATGGGTGATATCCCGGAATTTGCGGTCACGGCCACATTCCCGTCTGAGCTGAGTGTCAGCCCGAACGGATGAGGCGCTACATCCACCGTTTTTCCGTAAGGTTTTACCAGCCGTCCGTTCGGAATTACAGTTTTTCCGCTTTTGTCAATCCGGGTGTACAAACTTCCGGAGGGAGAAGAAACAACTTTTAACTTCGGCGATACCGGTTGTGCCAACGAATGATTCAGTATCAGACAGAAGAGAATATAGAGCAAAGGTTTAGCGGTCATGGTGTCTGAGTTTAAGAAAGGCATGAAGATAACAGATTATTGTGCGATAAGAAAAGCTAAACAGCCCAAAATTCGGGGCTTGGGCTAAAATCAGGCCAATCCAAATCTAAAAAATGTTAAACCGAAGGAAGAAATCGGCTGAACTTCATAAAAAGGCGTATTTTCGTAGCAAAATCAAAAAAAACAGAAATCGTGCATCAGAACCTGGTATTAATTCCGACTTACAATGAAAAGGAGAATGTCGAGCGAATGATCCGAAAGGTATTTTCATTGAAGACCCCTTTTCAAATCCTGATTATTGACGACAATTCGCCGGATGGAACAGCGGCTATTGTTGAAAGGCTCATTCCTGAGTTTCCGGAACGGCTTCATATCCTGAAGAGGGCAGGGAAACAGGGGCTTGGTAAGGCTTATTTGGCTGGTTTCCATTGGGCTCTGGCACGACCTTACGATTATATCTTCGAAATGGATTGCGACTTTTCTCACAACCCCAAGAGCCTGATAAGTTTGTACAATGCCTGTGTGGAGCAAAATGCCAGTCTGGCAATCGGGTCGCGTTATATTTCAGGAATTAATGTGGTAAACTGGCCGCTGGGACGGGTACTGATGTCGTACATGGCCTCGGTTTATGTGCGGATGATTACCCGGATGAAAATAATGGATACAACCGCCGGATTTAAATGTTATCACCGGAAAGTGCTGGAGACGATCGATTTCGATAATATCCGGCTGAAAGGCTACGGTTTTCAGATTGAGATGAAGTTCAAAACCTGGAAGCATGGTTTTAAAATAGTTGAAGTGCCGATCATCTTTAAAGACCGAACCAAAGGATCATCGAAAATGAGCGGAGGTATTTTCAACGAAGCGTTATGGGGAGTGCTTAAGATGAAAATCAGAAGTTGGTTTACCCGTTACGAAAAAGTGAAAGAATCAGATGCTGAAAAATAAATAAGCAACTTTTAAGACCGCTGAGGCGGTCTTTTTGTTTATATATTCTGTAAATTTGATTGTACCGAGCCGAAAACATAAAAAACTAAATATGAAGACACTCATCAAAAATGCCCGGATCGTCAACGAAGGGCGGATATTCAACGGAGCAGTACTGATTGACGGAGAACTGATAGCCAAAGTGTTCGACGAAGCAGACGTTCCGGAGGAAGTAGTCAAAGGAGCCAGTGTGATTGATGCTGGCGGGCAGTATCTGATTCCCGGAGCGATTGACGATCAGGTTCATTTTCGCGAACCGGGGCTGACCCATAAAGGCGAAATAGCTACCGAATCGCGGGCGGCAGTGGCTGGCGGAGTGACTTCGTATATGGAAATGCCCAACACCAACCCACAGGCGGTAACTCAGGAATTGCTCGAGCAAAAATACAAACGGGCAGCAGAGGTTTCGGCAGCCAACTATTCGTTTTTCATGGGCGCGACCAACAACAATCTCGACGAAGTCCTGAAAACCGACGGTACAAACGTTTGTGGTATTAAAATTTTTATGGGTTCATCAACCGGGAATATGCTGGTTGACAACGAGGATGTTCTTTCAGAAATATTCAGAAACACTAAATTGCTGGTTGCCACGCATTGCGAAGACGAACCGACCATTATTCGGAATACTGCCGTTTACCGCGAAAAGTACGGTGAATACATTCCGATATCGGCCCATCCGAAAATCCGCAGTGCCGAAGCCTGTTTCAAATCATCGGCTAAAGCGGTTGAGCTGGCGGCCAAATACGGAACCCGGCTACATGTTTTGCATGTTTCAACGGCCGATGAAATGAAACTGTTCAGTCCGGGGAAGGTTTCTGAAAAACACATTACGGCCGAAGTTTGTGTGCATCATTTATGGTTCGATGAGAACGATTATATTGCCCACGGAACGCGTATCAAATGGAATCCGGCAATTAAGTCGGCCGAAGATAAAGCTGCGCTGTGGAAAGCTTTGCTGGCCGACCAAATTGATGTGGTGGCTACTGATCATGCCCCGCATACCCTTGAGGAGAAAGAACATTCCTATTTTAAAGCGCCATCGGGAGGTCCGTTGGTTCAGCATTCGCTGCCTGCCATGCTTGAGTTGAGTAAAAAGGGACTGATCCCCATTGAACGGGTGATTGAGAAGATGTGCCATGCCCCGGCAGATTTGTTCCGCATTGATCGTCGCGGTTACATTCGCGAAGGGTATTATGCCGATTTGGTGTTGGTCAGCTCAGACAGATCATGGATCGTGTCGCCTAAAAATATTTTGTATAAATGCGGGTGGTCGCCGTTTGAAGGAACTAAATTCTCGCACCGGGTAACGGCGACGTTTGTAAACGGCTACCTGGTTTATGCCAACGGAGATGTGGTTTCGGGCATTCAGGGCAAGCGGTTGAAATTCAACAGATAAAGTGATTTGGTCTATTTCATGCAATAAAAAAGGCTCCGTTTAGGAGCCTTTTCTTTATCATATCATCATGGAGTTATTCGACCACAATCAATAAGTATTTCGAAGCTTTCCAGAAGTCTTCGGGGTTGTCAATAACCAGGCTCTCAACAGTTTTTGTTCCGGTGAGGTGGTATGAGCCGGCCGGATGTGTTGTCACTATCTTCGCTTTTTTGGTGTTAAGCGGCAATTGGTTGAACTCACGGATATCAATTTTCATGAAATAGTCGCGGTTAAAATCCTTTTTCATTTTGATGGTTTTTCCGATTCCCAGAACGCCGCCTTCTTTTTCAATCACATTCTTTTCTGCCAGTTCCTTTTTTGTTCCGAAAGCATAAAAAGCAGTATTCATAGCAATGGTTTGCTCGTCAATGGTTTGTGTTTTTGCCTTGATGGTAGCTTCGCTTTCAGCAGTCAGGGTTTCAATTTTCTGGTTCAGATCAGAAACATTGATGTGCAGGTTTTCCAGTTCCTGTTTCAGGCTGGCAATTTCGGCATCTTTTTCGCCCATTTGTTTATCCAGCAG
The DNA here is from genome assembly GCA_016788685.1 of Prolixibacteraceae bacterium. Classification (GTDB taxonomy): domain Bacteria; phylum Bacteroidota; class Bacteroidia; order Bacteroidales; family Prolixibacteraceae; genus Aquipluma. Next base: position 14,401 of record JAEUSS010000028.1, read on the forward strand.
AGCAATCATTTTTTCGAGTTCGGCAATCTTGACATTGGAAGCACGAAGTTTTCCCTGAAGAGATTTGACCAGTTCTTTGTTTTTCTGAAGCAAATTGTTGATCTGGGCAATGTCTTCAACAATACGTTGCTTGGCAGCCGATTTCAGTTCTGTTCCCGGCGAAGTCTGAACAGAAACAATCTTTTCCAGGGTTTTGATCGAGTCCAGATTTGCCTGGATTTCATTCATATCGCCCAATAATTCCAGAATGGAATTGTCTTTTTGAACAGCAAGTTGTGCGATGCTGTCCTGCTTGGCCTGCATCCGGGCGAGATCTTTTTTATGTTGACCGCATGATGTCAGGATAGCCACCGATAAAACAAACAGTAATTTTTTCATTGGATATAAATTTAAAGTGTAAAAAAAATCGAATAACAGGAAATAAGCCTGTTGGGGCTTTTGGGTCTGGTTGGTGCAGGAATTACTACAAAGTTAGGTAGTTTTAATTTAAATGCAGTCTATCTCGCTCAAATTTAGAGCCGTGGAGCCTGTTTTATTTATTGTTTTTATGAATAAACATCAATCAGCCCCGATTTGTTGCTCGTTTTAACTTTTCCTGAAGTACCTGGTTTAAATCAACCGAGTCGAACATCTCGAGAATTCGCTTCTCAGTTTCGTCGAAACCAATTTTGAAAATCTCATCGGCTTTTTTGAAGTCAAAAGTATTGTAAAGCCTTGTTTCCGGAGGGTCGATCACAAAATCACATTTGGCAAGGCTCTCGCTGACGTTTTGCCCGATCGCCAAACGAAAGGTGCGTTCAGCGATCGCTTTCATCCCCGTGATATTCTTTTCCGGTCCGTTGTGGTTGACGTGCACTCCGATCAGTATGCGGCATTTATCGCGAATGCAGTCTACCGGCAGATTATTAAGCAGTCCGCCGTCAATATAGGTTACTCCATCAATAATCTGGGGTTCGAAAATCACCGGAATGGAGGCTGAGGCCAGCACCCATTGAAACAGTTTTCCTTCACTTTTGATTTCAGACTGGCCGCTGTTGAGATTTACTACCGAACAGTAAAACGGCTTTTTAAGGGCTGAGAAGTTGTCTTCGCCGATATTTTTCTCCAGGATAAATAAGGCTTTTTTCAGGTCAATCAATCCGCCGGATGGTACCCGCCATTTGATCACCTGCGTTATTTTGCTTGATTTGATCAACTCCAGAATCTGCAGGGGTTCCATTCCTGCGGCATAGAAGGCTCCGACCAGTGCTCCGGCACTCGTTCCGGAGATGATCTCGGGGCGGATGCCATATTTGTGGAGAGCTTCCAGAACTCCGATGTGAAGAATTCCGCGGGCGCCGCCTCCACTTAAGGCAATTCCGAATTTGTATTGTTTGGGTTTTACGTACATTGTTTTGACAGTTTAAAGTTTCAAACGATCGGAGAAATAAATATACAAAGAAGTCAGCTGGCTGAAATCAGTGAGCTGACAAGTAAAAATACAACATCTGTATGAAAAATTGAGACATAAAGAGCTTGGTTTTCTGTCTAACTTTTATGCCCGGGAGTTTTTCCGCTTACCCTGAATATTGTTTGCCGACCGTATCCGCCCCTTTTTTACTGCACACTTTTAAAAATGACTTGAGCGGCATGTTCGTTCCCCCGAAAGTTTGTAATATTGTACACATTAATTTGAAATATTGATGATATAAAAACCATCGGTTTCAATTAGAGTTTAGGCAATAATAATCGAAATTGAAAGTTTATCCTAAAGTCAGCAAAACACAGATATTGGGCCAGTACTATTTATACCGTTTTTTCTTTGTAGCCGTGTTCTTTTTCCTGGTCGGTTGTTCGACTGATAAAAACACGGTTGTGTCGCGTACATACCATAATGTAACCGCACACTATAATGTTTATTTCAACGGGAAAGAGAGCCTGAAAGCCGGGATTATAAAGATTAATAACTCGGTAGAGGATGACTATTCGAAGGTATTGCCGTTGTTTAAATCGAGCAACCCGGCAACAGCCACAGCTGCCAATGCCGAAATGGAAAATGCGATACAGAAAGGTTCCAAACTTATTCAGTCGCATTCCATTACCAAAAAGCCCAAACGCCGCAAAAACAGGAGCCAGTCTTATATCCGGTTTGCCAGCCGCGAAGAATTCAATAACTGGGTTGACGACGCGTATATCCTGATGGGACAAGCTTATTTCTACAAGCACAGTTATGCTTCGGCCATCGAAAACTTCAATTATGTCGTCCGGAAATTCCCTGAAGATCCTTCGCGCTACACCGCCTACATTTGGCTGATCCGCAGTTATACCGAAACGGAACGTTATGTCGAAGCCTTTGAAATTATTCAGCAATTGCAGATCGACGAAGGTTTTCCGCGGCAGCTCGAAGGCGAACTGGCTTTAGCCACAGCCGGGTATTATGCGCGCCAGCTTTCCTATGCCGAAGGAATTCCCTTCCTGTCTACCGCAGCAGAACAGGCTGATAAAAAGGCTGAAAAATTGCGATATAAATATGTGTTGGCTCAGTGGTACAACGAAACCGGTAGTCCCGAAAAGGCTTCGCAGTTGTTTCGCGAGATTTCGCATATGAATCCGCCCTACGAAATGGCTTTCAATGCCCGCATTAGTGCTGCCGGAACTTTTACCGGAACCGGAGACGCAGAAAAGCTGAAGAAGGAACTGCGCAAGATGCTTCGTGACAAAAAAAATCAGGAGTTTCGCGACCAGATTTACTTTGCGATGGGTAACATCTCGATGAAAGCCGGAAACGGAGACCAGGCAAAGTCTGAATATACCAAATCGGCTGCGTTGAGTGTTAATAATCTTTATCAGCGGGCTCTTTCCTGCCTGACTCTGGCTCAGATTTATTTTGACGAACTGAACTATAAAAAATCACAGAATTACTACGACAGTGCCATGGTGGTTATCGATGATCAATATCCGAACTACCAGCAGATAGCCGACCGCTATAAGAGTCTGACCCGACTGACCGATAATATTTACACCGTTGAACGTGAAGACAGTCTTCAGCGAATGGCCCGGATGGACGAAACATCGAGAAACGTCCTGATCGACAAATGGATTGCCGAAGCCAATGAGAAAGAAGTAAAGGCAAAGCAGGCCGAGTCGATGAAGATGATGGACCGGAACTTCTTCAGGCAAAATGAAAGCCGGTTTGGATTAAGTCAGCAACAGGAAGGCGCCGGATGGTATTTTTACAGCCCGACCACTGTTGCGTACGGGAAAGTTGAATTTGAACGGCTTTGGGGAAAACGCAAACTGGAGGACGGGTGGAGAAGGTCTGATAAACGGTTGGCGAATGAAGAAAATGCCGGTTTGGAAGAAGATTCGCTGCAGACTGTTCAGGTGAAAAAAATAACAGATCCGAAAGCGCGCGCATTTTACACGCAGGATTTGCCGGTGAGCGACTCGCTGCTGAATGTTTCGCATGCCCGAATCAGAAATGCCTTATTCACCGCAGGGCGTATCTTTAAAACCGATTTTACCGATTACCCGCGTTCGATCGAGTCTTTTGAAGAGCTGAACCGGCGTTATCCTGAAAACCTTTTTTCGCTTTCATCGTGGTTCGAGCTTTGGGATTTGTACACCAAGCAAAACAATCCGGAAAGGGCGGATTATTACAAAAACCTGATTGCGGCAAAGTATCCTGAATCAAAATATGCCAAATACCTGCTCAATCCGAATTATTTTATCGAGCTCGAAGCAAAAGCCGATAGTGTGAACCGATTGTACCAACACGCCTTTCTCGAATTTAAAAACGGGCAATACAGCCAGGCCGGGAAGATTACTGACCAGATATTGCTGATGCACCCCGATAGCCTGCTGGTACCGAAAGTCCGTTTTATCAAGACGATTGCTGACGGAACTGCGGGCTCCAGAGAGAACTTCAGTCAATTACTGAATGAATATATTGCAGCTTACCCCAAAGCAGAAACGAAACCTTGGGCTGAGCGGATTCTGAAATTGATTCAGGATAGCACTTTAGTTGATTACCAGAAAATGGTAGCTTCCGGATACCTGAACGATCAGATCCGGAACCGGGAGTTGCTGCCGGCTAACCAGAAAGGAGCCGACGAGTTTGAAGGAAAATTCTCGTATGACGAGGAATTGCTGCATTATTTTGTTATCGCCTACCCGAACGATGCGAATGTCGATCTGAACCGGCTGAAATTTGATATTGCCAATTACAACATCGATCATTATACCAAATCTGATTTCGACCTTGAAACACAAAGTCTGAATAGCAACACGACTTTATTGCTGGTGCGTTCGCTGAACGACAAAGAGCAGGGACTGATTTATTTCAGGTCGATTATCAAACGCAGAAACGTGTTTGAAGCGCTGAAGAACGTCAAGTACGTGAATTTTATAGCTTCGTCAACCAATTTCAGGGAAATCGTTGCGGATAAGGATGTCACCGAATATCTGAAGTTTTTTGTAAAGAATTACAGCCGCTTTGTTACCGGCGACTTCTCGGAAGAAATTCTCCCCGAACCGGAAGAGTTGCTGGCTAAAGCCCGACAAGAAGAGCTGAAAGAAAAGGGAAGTTTTGTGGCTGTTGCGCCGACCGGATCGGGGCTGGATATTTATTCGGGAGAAGAAACAGGGAATCAGAATTTTGTTATTGCAGTGAACCGTGCCGGCGTAAACCTGAAACCGTTGGTGGCCGCGTTCAGCGCGCACAACCGCGATCTGTACCGTCAGGCAGACCTGTCCGTCAGGCAAAGTCAGGTGGCTGATTATCAGTTGATGGTTGTTGGTTCGTTTAAAACCAAACAAGAGGCGATTGATTATTTCACCAAGTCGGTTGCCAACCGGAAACTTTTCCGAAGTCTGGATACTCTGAGCTACCGTAATTTTATTATTACCGATGCCAACCTGAAAAAACTAGGTGAAACAAAGCGGATAACCGAATACCTGAACTACTTTAAAGTTAAATATATCGATCAGTCAGCCACCGAAAGCAACCAACCTCAGGTTAAACCGGCATACAACGGACCGTATAAAACGGATATTCAGGGGGCTCAGTCGTTTGTCCTGATTATCCCGAAGGAAGAGGCCGACGAGCAGAAGCTGGTAGAGGCGATCGGAGCGTTTAATACTGAAAGCTACCCGCAGCAAGCATTGAAGGTGTCATCGGTTATGCTCGATGATTTCAGGTTGCTTGTTAAGGTGGAAGGGATGCCGGACATGCAGGCCGGTTTAGATTACCTGCGGGCGATTGCTAAAAATCAACAGGTTTACGGGCCAATTCAGAACGCCAACTACCGGAACTTTGTGATTACTCCTGAGAATGAGACAATCTTCAGGCAGAGTAAAAACATCCTGACTTACATGGATTTTTACAAGCAGTTTTACCTGAAACAGTAAAGAAGATTCTGCCCAGAGCAGTTAAAGTTTGTTAAACGGGCACTATTCACTTGCTTGTAGTTGTTTATATCTGTGTAACTTGTATCCGGAAAATAAAGCTTTATGAAGAAAACAAAAATACTTTGGACCGATGACGAAATCGATTTGCTGCGTGCCCACATCATTTTCCTTCAGGAAAAAGGGTTTGATGTGGTAACTGCCAACAACGGTACGGATGCGATTGAGCTGGTCAGGAACGACTTCTTCGACATTATTTTTCTGGATGAGAACATGCCCGGACTGAGCGGTTTGCAAACGTTGAGCGAAATAAAAAATGTTGATCCGAATGTTCCGGTGGTGATGATCACCAAGAGCGAAGAAGAGGATATCATGGATGAGGCCATCGGTTCGAAAATGGCCGATTACCTGATTAAGCCGGTTAATCCGAACCAGATACTTTTGACGATTAAAAAAAATGTGGATCATCGCCGGTTGGTGACTCAACGCACAAATACGGCTTACCTGAGCGAGTTTTCAAAGATAGGCATGCAAATCAGCGACCGGCTTTCGTTTCTGGAGTGGGTGGAAATATACCGTAAACTGGTGTTCTGGGAACTGGAGCTGAGCACGTCTGAAGATTCGGCAATGGACGAGGTGTTGAAACTGCAAAAGGCTGAAGCCAATAATTCATTCGCAAAATACGTCCGCAACAATTACCAGTCGTGGTTTGGGAGCAACGCCAAAGAAAGACCATTGCAGTCGCCTGATATTTTCAGGAAAAAGATTATCCCGTTGGTTGACGGTGGCAATAAAGTTTTTGTCCTGGTAATCGACAATCTCAGATACGATCAGTACCGGGTTCTGGCAAAGGTGTTGAACAACTATTATCATGTGGAGGAAGAGGAATTGTATTGCAGCATCTTGCCAACGGCTACCATGTATGCCCGTAATGCCATGTTTGCCGGCCTGATGCCTTCCGAAATTGAACGGATTTATCCGGAATATTGGGAAGACGATGACAACGAAGGGCATAAGAACAGGTTTGAATATGAGCTTCTGCAGAAGCAGTTAGCCAGGCTCGGGAAAAACTACAGGCTGTTCTTTGAAAAAATTACCGGCATAAAAAGCGGGAGGAAGATGTCTGATTATTTGGGAAACATACTTCAGAGCGATTTGTCGGTGATGGTTTTTAATTTTGTGGATATGATTTCGCATGCCCGCACCGAAATGGACATGATCAAGGAGCTGGCCAGTGACGAATCGGCCTACCGGTCGCTCACACTCAGCTGGTTTAATCACTCGTCACTG
>JAEUSS010000048.1 GCA_016788685.1 Prolixibacteraceae bacterium
TGCTCGAAATTCAGTACCTGAGTATGGCTGAAAAATATAAAGAATGGCTGAAAAATGAATTTTCGAGGCTCCGAGATTTTTTTGCCACGGAGCTGAAAGTTGATTCGGCGGAATATGCGTATGCTGTTCTTCAGGATGGGGGAGCACTGAAAGATAACGTCTTGGCTGATCTCGGACCTGAAGTCTGGGAAGATTTCCAGGTCAGATTTATTGATTCGTCCAAATAATAGTTTTCTCTGACAACTATAAAAATACCATCATGCGTATAGACAGACGAATCTTTTTTAAAACAGCCGGATTGATAGGGGTCTCCCTTGCTGTTGCTAAAAGCTTTGGGGCTGCTGTTCCGGAAAGTAATGAAATAGAGTTTCGGGGAATGCTCTACGATTCAACCCGTTGTATTGGTTGTCGCGCTTGCGAAAAGGCCTGTGCCAAGGCGCACGGGCTTCCGGAACCTCAAGACGAATTGAAGGCTGGAGTGTTGAGAAAAACAAGCGAAACGCAGCGCAGTGTTATCAACAATTACGAGACATCCAAAGGCGAGGTCTTTGTGAAAAATCAATGTATGCATTGCAACGAACCGGCCTGTGCCGCGGCTTGTCTCACAGAAGCCATGTGCAAGACGAAAGAGGGACCGGTTATCTGGCGGGAGGATAAATGCATGGGATGCCGTTATTGCATGGTCTCTTGTCCGTTTGATGTTCCTAAATTTGAATACCACAGCGCCAATCCGAAGATTCAGAAGTGCGACATGTGTTACGACCGGGTTGTAAAAGGCGAAATACCCGTGTGCGCAGAAACCTGCGGAGATGCGATTATTTTCGGAACGCGCCGGGAGCTGATAGCCGAAGCACGAAAACGAATTGCTGAGAATCCGAACGATTATTTCGATCAGATTTACGGTGAAGATGTTGCCGGAGGTACCGGGTGGCTGTATCTTTCGCCGGTGCCGCTTGAAGAACTGGGACTGAATACCAGGCTTCAGAACACCTCATATCCGGCGCTGACTAAAGGTTTCCTTTACAGTGTCCCTTCTGTTGATGTACTCTTGCCGCCTCTTTTGTTGGGGATTTACGCAGCTACCAAGGACAAACAAACTAAAGACGACGAAAATGAATAATTCAGTCTATCCGATGGTGAACGAAGATAAACGCAAATTCAGCTGGAAGTTTCTATTCAGCGAGCTGAAGCCCAAAGGAGAATGGCTGACTCCCTTCAACATTATTTCGATTCCGGTCATGCTTTTGGGATTGATTCTGATTGTGATACGATTTAGCGAAGGACTGGGGGCTATAACGAATCTGACACAGGAAGTGCCGTGGGGATTGTGGATCGGGTTTGATGTGGTTACCGGCGTTGCGTTTGCCGGAGGTGCTTATGTGGTTACATTTATGGTGTATATCCTGAACATGAAGAAGTATCATCCCATTGTGAGGGTTACGGTGCTGAATGGGTTTCTGGCATATGCATTTTATACCGGAGCACTGCTGCTCGATCTGGGGCGACCGTGGAATGTAATTAATCCGATGATCGGTAATAATTTCGGGACCAGTTCTGTATTGTTTCTGGTTGCCTGGCATTTTTTTCTTTACATGCTCGCCGAGCTGATCGAGTTTTCTCCGGCTATTGCCGAATGGCTGGGGTCGAGGAGGGCGCATAAAATCCTTTCCGGAATGACTGTTGGCGCAGTTATTTTTGGAATTACGCTTTCTTCGTTACACCAATCGGGTCTGGGAGCTCTTTATCTGATGGCCAAAGAGAAGATACATCCCTTATGGTATTCCGAGTTTATTCCGGTCCTGTTTCTGGTTTCAAGTATCTTTGCCGGGCTTTCAATGGTTATTTTTGAAGGAACAATCAGCCACAAAGTTTTTTTCAACCAGATCAGTAAAAAAAATCATCAGGCGCAGAACGGAATTATTCACGGACTGTCAAAGATTTGCGCGGTTACTATGTTTGCCTACTTGTTTTTACAGTTTCTCGTTTTTATTCATGGAAAGAACTGGAATGTGATAAATACTCCGATGGGGTATTGGTTTTTGCTTGAGATGATTGGTTTTGTGTTTATCCCGATGATACTGTTTTTTTACAGCTACCGGACTGTCAATATTTTCACAGTCCGGTTGGCAGCTATTCTGACCATGATCGGAATTGTTTTGAACCGGCTAAACGTTACGGTAATTGGTTTCAGGTGGGATGCCGCTATCCGTTATGTGCCTTCGTGGATGGAGATTGTTGTAACGCTGGCTGTTATTTTTACCGAAATCTGGATTTTTAGATGGGTAATTAACAGAATGCCTGTACTCAGTGAATCTCCGGCATGGGCAAATGAAGAAAAATAGCCACATTTGCATCATCATTTGCAGAAGCAGCGCAAATCGGTTAAATGAGTGCTGTCTGAGGTCAAACTTATACTGAAAAATAAATCGGCTCTTGCACCATTTGCTGCGAGGGCACAAATAAAAAATATCGTAATGGACGGATTTAGTTATCACAACATTTTTGAAACAAAAGGGATGGAATATTTGGCAATTATTGCCTTTTTTCTGCTTCTCATTCCTTTTTGGATCATATTGAACCGAAGGGTAAAAACTGGCAGGCAAAAATGGAAATCGCCAGAGATTCTTACGGCTGATTCGTTACAAATACCGCAAGGTTTGTTTTTTAGCCGGTATCATACCTGGGCTCATCTTGAAAAGTCCGGGGTCGCTAAAATCGGGCTCGACGATTTATTGCTGCGTATCACCGGGGAGGTGAAATTCAGCAGATTCGTTAATTCCGGCGAAAAAATCAGGAAAGGTGATTTTTTGGCTGAAATGATTCAGAAGGATAAAATACTCAAAATTTATTCGCCTATTTCCGGAGAAATCGTTGAGGCTAACCCGATGCTTAAAGATAGCCCGGAACTGATCAACCAGGATCCGTATATCAAAGGCTGGATGTATAAAATAAAACCGGTAAGCTGGGTTGCCGATACCAATTCGTATTTCCTGGCCGAAGATGCAACCAGTTGGTCGGTAAAGGAACTGGAACGCTTTAAAGATTTTCTGGCCGCTTCAATCGGAAAGTATTCGCCGGATTCTTCGTTGGTTGTCTTACAGGATGGCGGAGAGTTGTGTGATCATCCGCTTTCGGAGTTCCCCAAAGAAGTCTGGCAAGACTTCCAGCATGATTTTTTAAGCAAAAAAGTAGCATGTCGGAAAATCCGGTGTGTGCGGAAATCAGATAAGACACACGAGGTCTGATCCTTATCCGAACTGTCCGGGGTGTCTGATGAATTTATGATTCTCGGATGCATGGAACCGATAAAGCGATGTGTTAATTCATATCGCTTTATTGGTTTTATGCAGGTATATTTTCAGTAAATAAATTACGGTCATAATTGCCGAAACAAAATCACGAAATTGAGCCTGTTTTTAAAATATTTGAGGCTAAATTAGCATTCAATTAGTGAATTAAGACTTTTGCCATGAATTGGTTTAAAAAAATAGCAAGGAGTAACAAAGGGGGAGGTCCGATACTCAAAAGATATGTGAAATTCAGGCATTCCATTTATGGTCGGGTGGTTCTGATTATCACTATTTTGTCGATATTTCTGTTTGTGTCTTTTAATATTATTTTCAGGTCGGTTAACGAGCAGTATCTGAATACTGTTATCCGCCAGAGTGGAAATAATATTGGCTCTATCGTTGAAGGCGCTTTGTATCATTCGATGCTTGAAAACGATAAAAGCGGCTTGCAGACTACGTTGGATATTATTAACACTCTTCCCGGAATTGAAGAAGTGAACATGTATGACAGTGAGGATAATCTGGTATACTCCTCGTTTGCTTCCGAGGGGGGTGACAGTCACAGCGATCCGAATTGCAAAAGTTGCCACAACAACATCAGCTCGATGTTTCCGGGACAGGAAAAGACTTACAAAATAATTGATATAGACAGCGACTGCAAAATGGCCCGGACAGATAATGGTACCCGTCATTTGATGATTAAGTCGCCTATCCTGAACGAGAAATCTTGTTATACCAGTTCCTGTCATGCTCATAGCGAAGACGACACTGTTTTAGGATCGCTTATTATTAAAATTCCGTTGAAAGAAATGGATGATGCTATCGACCGGTCGTCATCCGAATTTTTTCTTTTGGCTATTCTGGCCACGCTATTGTTTGGTACTGTATTGTTGTTTTTTACCCGAAGAAAAATTAAGGATCCGCTGAATGCGTTGGTTGAAGTTAGCATTGCAGTAGCAAATGGAGATAAGAATACCCGGATGGAAGTGAAGCCCAATCAGTTGGATGATATGAGGATGGTGTCGCAGGCATTTAACGATATGCTTGACAATCTGCATACCGCAACTATTGAGTTGGAGAACTGGTCGCAACAGCTGGAATACAAAGTTCAGCGAAAGTCCGAAGAACTGGGGGCTGCTCAGAACGAACTGATGCATGTCGAACGACTGGCATCGCTCGGAAAATTGTCATCGTCAGTTGCACACGAAATAAATAATCCGCTGTCAGGGATTTTAATTTATACCAAATTGTTGTACAAGCAATTGAGTAACCCGGAGTTGTACGCATCAAAAAGAGATTCGATGCTTAAACACCTGAAACTGATTGAAACAGAGACAAAACGTTGCGGCGATATCGTGAAGGGCTTACTGGATTTTTCGAGAAAAGACCAGAATGATTTTGAACCAGTTCATTTGCACGACATTTTGAGAGATACTTATGAGTTAATGGCTCACCCGATAAAAATCACCAATGTTAGTTTTTCCAACGATTTGTCGGCTTATTCGGATTACATTTATTGTAACCCGAACCAGATAAAGCAAGCCTGCATAGCGATTCTGGTAAATGCTTCGGAAGCCATACAGGAGAATGGCGAGATCCTGATCCGGACCAGGAATGCTGATGAGGATACCATCAGCATTGAAATCGTCGATAATGGTTTGGGAATTGCCTCTGAAGATATTCCCCATATTTTCGAACCTTTCTTCTCGACCAAACGAGATGCCAGCGGAATCGGCTTAGGATTGGCTATTGTTCACGGAATCATACAAAACCACAAAGGGAAAATACATGTCAAGTCGGAACTTGGCAAGGGAACAACCATTTCAGTAACTTTACCATTGATTAAAAATTAAGACGACATATATAATGGCGAGAAAGATATCCATATTGATTGTTGACGATGAAGAATCAGTAAGAGATTCGTTGTACAACTGGTTTATTGAAGACGGGTTTCGTGTCGAATGTGCCGAAAATGCCAAAAGGGCGCTGACCATTCTTGAGTCAGATCAGTTCGATATTATTCTGGCCGACATTAAAATGCCGGGAATGGACGGGCTGGAGATGCTCCGGAGAATAAAATCGCTTAAAAACGACTCGATTGTTATTGTAATGACAGCTTTTGCAACTGTTGATACAGCTGTTAAAGCGTTGAAAGACGGTGCATATGATTATGTGACCAAACCCTTTGATCCGGATGATCTGACGCATTTAATTCGTAATGCTACCCGCCAGATTTCGCTGGCTGAAGAAAACGAAAGTCTCAGGGAGAAAGTAATTTCGCTGGAGAATGTGGAAGATCTCATCGGGAATAGTGAGGCGATGAAAAATGTGCTGCGCGAGGTCGAAAGTGTCGCGCAGACCAATTCTTCGGTTATCATTACCGGCGAAAGTGGTACCGGTAAGGAGCTTGTTGCCAGGGCAATACATGCCAATTCTCCGCGTAAGTTTTTCCCGTTCGTAAGTGTTCATTGCGGTGCCCTGACTGAAAGTTTGCTTGAAAGTGAGCTGTTTGGTCACGAAAAGGGAGCCTTCACAGGAGCCATGTATAACCGCAAAGGACGGTTTGAAATGGCGGATAGCGGATCGATCTTCCTGGACGAAATCGCCACAATTTCGGTGAAAATGCAGGTGGAACTGCTTCGGGTTCTGGAATCGAAAACTTTTATGAGGGTGGGAGGAAATAAGGAAATCAGTTCCGATTTCAGGGTCATTTGTGCGACTAATAAAGACCTGAAAAGTATGGTCGAGAAAGGGACTTTTCGCGAAGATCTTTATTACCGGCTTAACGTAGTGAACATTCAGATTCCTCCTTTGCGGGACCGTAAGGAAGATATTCCGCTACTGGTCGATTATTTCATTAAAAAGTATTGTACATCGATGAACAGGCCGTCGGTATCGATTGATCCGGGAGCTTTGAAGCGCCTTCAGGAATTTAATTTCCCGGGCAATATCCGTGAGTTGGAAAATATGATTGAGCGGGCTATCGTTGTCGGGAACGGCAAGAAGATAAGCCTGAAAGATTTGCCCCTGGAGAAAACTATGGTAACCAGTTCGGCAGAGAGCCTCGACGATTTTGAGAAAGCGTTCATCTTACAAATATTGAATAAATACAGTTGGAATATATCCCGCACTGCAAGAGCCCTGAAGGTTGACCGGGTGACGCTTTATCATAAAATTAAAAAATACAATCTTAAACAGGCAGATCAACAGTGAACGTAGGATGAGTCTGCAAAACATCACTTTGGTGTCCTTTGGGTATTTTGAGAAAGATATTCTTGAAAAGACAGCAGAAGCTGTAGCCACAGAGTTTCACTATCCGGTTAGTATCCGGGAAGGTCATATCGATCTGAGCGAATTTTATGATTCCTCACGCAGACAATATAACGGAAATCTGTTGTTGAAGCAGGTTAGTTCGATGCCGTTCTCCGATTCTCTGAAAACCATTGGAATATTCAATGTCGATTTGTTTGTGCCGATTCTGACGTTCATTTTCGGGCAGGCTTTTTTGGGCGGTCATGCCGGAATAGCTTCACTTTACCGTTTAGGTAATGAGCGTTACGGAATACCCAAGGACAGCGAACTGACGCTTGATCGTTTCAGAAAGGAAGTTATTCATGAACTTGGGCACACGTTTGGGCTGATACACTGCGTCAATCCGGCCTGTGTAATGAGATCGAGTACTTATGTTGAAGATATTGATCAGAAAGAAGCGCATCTTTGTTCGCGGTGCCGTGCCGAACTGGAAAAATCTTTTTCCCGGAAGAGTTGATTCAGAGACAAGCAGTTCTGGGTGTTGCGCGTTAAAAGCCATGCTGTTTTTCGGAAAAGTTTATTTGTAATTAGATATTCTCAGTCGGTTAATTTTTCTATTTTTACGCCAAACGTAAGGATTTATTGGATAGTGTAAATTAGAGATAACTGTATAGATATAGTTTTTCGATTGATTTAATGGAGTTAATCTTTACCAGACAACAATTGTTGCGTTTCTAATAAGAAGAAATAGTTTTAGTCTTGGATCATACGGAGGGTTATTCAAATGACATCTGATGAGCAATTATGGAGCGATTTTATTTCTGGAAATGATGAGGCATACAGGGTCATTTATGACACCCATGTGCATACATTGCTCAAGTTTGGCAGCCATTTTACGAAGAATGATGAGTTAATATTCGACAGCATTCATGACGTTTTTATCGACCTTTATGGATATCGGAATAATTTGAAACCCACGAATAATATCAAACTCTATTTATTTGTTTCTCTCAAGCGAAAGTTATTTAAAATGCTTAGCAAGGAGGCTAAATTTGTTCCGCTGAATGCGGAGAGTCCTTCCTTTTTCTATTCTCTGTCAACCAGTGAAGATAGAGATGATGAAATAAAGTCAGAGCAATTCAGATTGCTTGAAAAAGCAATGCTTGAACTGAGCAACCGGCAGAGAGAGGCTATATATTTGCGG
>JAEUSS010000061.1 GCA_016788685.1 Prolixibacteraceae bacterium
ATAGCCCAGGAAATCTTCAGCAAATACGGATACAAGAAAACAACACTCGACGATATTGCTAATGCTGTCAGGAAAGGGAAAAGTTCACTTTATTATTACTTCACCAGTAAAGAAGATCTTTTTCAGGCTGTAATACAGAAAGAAGTTGACGTTCTGCGCCGGGAGCTCGAAATTGTTGTCAACCGTAACACCGACCCTGTCGACAAACTAAGAGATTATATTCTGACCAAGCTCACCACCTTCAGGGGAATGGCTAATTTCTACAATGCACTCGAAAACGATGTTACTGCCATTGAGTTCATCGAAAACATCAAAAACCGTCACCGCCAGGAAGAGATCCGGATGATCAAACGCATTTTGATTGAAGGCGTTCGCAAAAACATCTTCGAGGTTTACGACCTGACCCTGGCTGCAACCGGTATAACTACCGCAATTAAAGGCCTCGAAATGCCGCTGGCCGCCGGTGATTACAGTAAAGTAAACCTCGAGCAGAGTGTCGACAATATCGTAAAAATACTCTGCTACGGAGTGATGAAACGCTAATCTGGAGCAGGCGAAACACTGAAATACAGAAATGGGAAAAGTCTAAGATACCAGAAACCGGCCCTTTGCCGGTTTTTTTGGGTTTCCTTCCGTTCCTCACAATCACCTTCGCGGATAAATAACTGATTACCCGGCATCTCCGGTAAATGCCGGTAAATATCTGCAAAGAACAAACCTCCCGGTAAGATAAATTAACAGAGCATATTACCCAATGTTTTCAGGAATTTGTAAGTTTGCACGGATTATATAATTATGAAACAAAACAGTTTGGTCAGAAACGAAAATCCACAGCGGATTTTATCCAATTCGATTCGAATGAGATTTTTCAGAATGAAAAGTATTGTGCCTGCTTTGATCGGCCTATCCTTTTTTTACCTGGTCTTTTATACTTCGTGCGCCAACATCGGCAGCCCGACCGGCGGCCCCAAAGATTCGATTCCGCCCGTAGTGGTCAGAACCATTCCTGAGTTGCGAAGCACCAACTTTAAAGGTTCGGATATACGTTTTACCTTCAACGAATACATTATTCCGGATGAGATCGGCGAAAAGCTGATCATTTCGCCGCCCATGAAAAAGAAACCGGTAATCAAGATGAAAGGAAAAACACTGATCATCGAATTTGCCGAGAATCTGCGGAAAGAATCAACCTACTCGTTCGATTTTAAGGATGCCGTGGCTGACAACAACGAGAAAAACCCGATTGAAGATCTTCGTTTCTCATTCAGTACCGGAGCCACTTTCGACAGTTTGCGCGTCGCCGGCTATGTAAAGAATGCACTGAATCAGGAACCGGTAGAAAAAGCGCTGGTTATGCTCCACCGCCAGAAAGATTACACCGCGTTTATCGACAGCATCCCCGACTACATCGGAACAACCAACAAGGAAGGATTTTTTATGATCGATAATGTCGCTCCGGGAGAATACCGCCTGTATGCTTTGACCGATGCTGACAACAGCCGAACCTACAATTCTAATTCAGAACTTATTGCTTTTGCCGATTCGCTTATCGTCCCCTCTGCACATTTCCATGCCGAAACCGATACGGTGGTGAATGGCCTCGATACCATGGTTGTAACCGGACATGTGGACTATCAACCGGGACCACAATTCCTGATGATGTTTGAAGAAGAAAAATTCGATCAGTACCTCGACTCTTACAAACGAAATCAGGCCAACAAGTGCGATTTCTATTTTTCCGAATCACTCAGCGACTCCTTCCGGGTGAACCTGCTCCAGCCATCGCCGCCGAAAGACTGGTCGTTCCTGGAAACAAACCTGAAACGCGATTCGATTACCGTTTGGTTAACCGACACCATTCTCAGCAACCAGGATTCGCTGAAATTCGAATTAAGATACCAGGTCCTGGATTCGCTGCAACAACTGGTGACCAAACTCGATACCATCCAGATGATTTATTCGGCACCCAAAGCACAAAAAACCAAACGAAAAAAGAACGATGTGCCCGAAGTGCCAACCATCACCCTGAGCAACAACATCAACTCATCGGCCCACGATATTTACCAGCGCATCCGGATTGAAGCTCCGGAACCACTCGCCTCGTTTGATACCTCGATGGTCAGGCTCTTTTCAATTGTCGATACCGTAAAAACCCGGCTTCCGATTGTCGTTGAAAAAGACACCAATTCCATCCGGAAATATTACGTCGATTATCCCTGGGAACCTAATTCCAATTATGAGTTTCAGGTTGACTCGGCGGCAGCCCGCAACATCTACGGATTCCCGAACAACAAAATTGACCAGAAATTCAAGACTCAGAAAGAAGACTTCTACGGAAAAATTATCCTGACCGTCTCCGGGCTGAACGATCCGGCCATTGTTCAGCTTCTGGCCAACAACAAAGAAGAAAAAGTGCTGCAGAAGATCCAGGTTCTGGAAGACGGAAAAATTGAATTCCCATTCCTGAAACCTGAAAAATATATCCTTCGGCTGATTATCGATTCGAACAAAAACGGGAAGTGGGACACCGGCTTCCTGGCCGACCACCTGCAACCCGAAAAAGTGGTCTATTACCCGAAAGTGATCAAAATCCGCTCGAACTTCGAATACAAGGAAAGTTGGGAAATTAACTACACCCCGGACTATAAAAAGTTACTGATCGACGAAGAAGCCGAGAAAGAGAAAGCCCGGAAAAAAGAACAGGAGAAAAAGAACAAAACTCAAACAGGTGAATAAATACTTGATCTTACTGTTCTGTATTACCGCGTATTTTAACCCTGGCCAGGCTTCAGGACAAAGCAGCGAGTACCCGTTTAAAAGCGGCGAGTATGCCCGTTACGGCGCCTATTATAACTGGAATTTCATCTGGGTGCACAGCGGTGAAGTCGAATTCAGGGCCGATACTCTGCAATACCGGCAGCAAAAAGCCTGGCACTTCAAGGCGGTGGGTAAAACCTATAAAGCGTATGATTTACTTTATTCGGTGCGCGACACATTTGAAACCTACAGCAATTACAACACGCTGAGACCGATTTATTCGCGCCGGGTGCTCAACCATGCCAAGGCAAACTCGGTTCACCAGTATAAGTTCGGCGCCGATGCTTCGTCCCGGATTGACGTAAACATCATTCAGGATAAAAAACCGCCCTACCAAGGTACACTGGCTGCCCAGGAAAACACTTTCGACTTGCTGGCCACAGCCTATAACTTTCGGAAGTTCGATTTTAACAAACTCTTTATCGGCCAGAAAGTTCCGTACCGGATGCTGGTCGACCGAACCATTGACAATCTGTTTTTCCGATACTTAGGAAAGGAAAACGTAAAAACCCGGAACGGAAAACAATACCGTTGTCATAAAGTTTCAGTATATTTACTGCAAGGCGATTTTTTTCACGAAGGCGAATACATGAAAATCTGGTTCACCGATGATAAGAATCACCTGCCCGTTCAGGTCGAAACCGAAATCCAGGTTGGTTCGGTGAAGGCCATTTTACTGGAAACGAAATCAATGAAATATCCACTTTCATCACAAATTAAATAGCTATGACAAGCAGACGAAGACTAAAAAAAGAAATTGACTACGTAGTATCAGACCTGATTCTGGACTGTTTTACATACACCTCACTGTACCAGAAACCCAACGATGATGAAGCGTATAAAATTGTTCAGGAAACCCTGACCTTAAGAAACGAGTTGCGCGACCTGGCCAATCATCCGGAAAAGAAAGGCGAATCGGGAACCGTGAAAAGCCATTACGACAACATTGCCAAAACTCTTTTGGATGGCGTGGATGCCGGTTACGGAAAATTGGCCAAACTGGTAAACCCGGAAGACTAATCCGCCGACAAGCATCTGTCCCCCAATCCGTCAAACCTTCGAAGGAAAGTTTGACGGATTTTTCATACCTTTTTATCCTCCGGAAGGGCTGAAATGAGCCGACTGGTTCAACAATCCGGCTCTTTTGTGGTTCTATTCGGTACTAACTATGGTGCAACTGAGAAAACATATTCAATTTCTGGCCATTCTGCTGATACCAGTTTACCTGCTGGTACTGGGCAGCTCGATCAAAAACAGGCATACTCATGTACTGCCCAACGGGATCATTATCACTCATTCACATCCCTTTACCGATGCCGGAACCGGTCTGCCCCTCAAGCACAGTCACACCAAAAATCAAATTCTTTTTTACCAGCTGTTTACTTTCGATTTTTTCGAACGTACACCAGATTGTGTTCCTGACCAACCGGTTTCAACACTTCAGAAAGAAGTGACAGCCTGCCATTCCGAAGCAGTAACCATCTGTTCCTTAAGACTTTCGCAGCTCCGCGCCCCGCCTGCTGCCTGACTACTTACACCACATTTTTAATCTTTTTATCACCGCTTACCCGTATTCCGGAGAAAATGGCTACGCCCATACCGGATCATATTGCCCGTAAGCGGGCATAATTATTCATTTATTTTTCTGATTTTATGAAAACCATACTATTGGCAGCAACCATGCTGCTTACCCATTTTATCCTTCTCGGTCAAACCACGACACCTCAAAGAAAGACCGACGCCAACGTGTTTGGCGATGTCCAATCGCACGGCGAACACCTCCCTTTTGTCAGTATTTTCCTGGAGGGAACAACAACAGGAACTACCACCGACAATACGGGGCATTACATTTTAACCAACCTGCCCGTGGGCAAACACACCCTGGTAGCCAAAACACTGGGCTACAAAACTGAAAAGAAAGTGATTAACGTGGAAGCCGGCAAGTCGCAGGAGGTTAATTTTGTGCTGGAAGAAGAACACATGGCGCTCAACCAGGTGGTAGTCACCGGCACCAAAACCTTCAAGCGGCAGACCGAATCGCCCGTGATCGTGAATGTACTCGACAGTAAATCCTTAAATTCCATACAGGCGTGCAACATTTCCGAAGGACTGCGCTTTCAGCCCGGGCTGCGCGTCGAGACCGACTGCCAGACGTGTAACTACACCCAGCTCCGGATGAACGGACTGGGCGGGTCGTACTCGCAGATTCTGATCAACGGGCGCCCCATCTTCAGCCCGCTCACCGGCTTATATGGCATGGAACAGATTCCGGCCAACATGGTCGAGCGTATTGAGGTTGTCCGGGGCGGAGGTTCGGCCCTGTACGGATCGAGCGCCATTGGCGGAACGGTAAACATCATCACCCGCATTCCGAACGAGAGCAGTTACGATTTCAGCATGCTCACCCAAAGCACCAATGGAAACGGAACCGACAATATCCTGAACGGAAACCTGACCATGCTCACCCACAAACACACAGCCGGTGCCGCCGTTTTTGTCAACCGCCGCCACCGCGAAGCCTACGATCACAACGGCGACAACTTCTCGGAACTGCCCCAGTTGCGGAACAATTCGTTTGGCGCCAACCTCTTTTTTAAACCTGATGTGAACCAGAAGCTGGAACTGAATTTTTCGAGCCTGAACGAATACCGTTACGGCGGCGAAATGACCACCAAACCCGCCTTCCTGGCACAGCAATCGGAAGAACGCACGCACCATGTATTTATGGGCGGCGCCGATTATCAGCTCAACTTCAACAACGATAACAGCGCCTTTATCGCTTACCTGGCCGGACAGCAAACCGACCGGCTTCACTATACCGGCATCATTCCTGACGACGAAGCCGCCCGGCTGATCCATGTCAACAAACCACCCTACGGAACAACGGCCAACACCACGCTGCAAGGCGGAATTCAGCTCAATCACCGCTTTCAGGAATTCCTGGGCGGAAAGAATGTAGTGACCTTCGGCGCCGAATATGTTTACGACGATGTGCTCGATACCATTCCGGCATACAACTACGAAATCAACCAGCAAACCCGAAACCTCGGATTCTTTGTCCAGAGCGATTGGGAGCTCAATCCGCAACTGACTTTCCTCGCCGGACTTAGGGCCGACAAGCACAACCTGGTCGACCATGCGATCCTCAGCCCGAGGTTTTCGTTGCTCTACCGCTATCATACCAACACCCAGTTCCGCCTGACCTGGGGAACCGGTTTCCGGGCACCGCAATCGTTCGACACCGACATGCACATTGCCTTTGCCGGCGGCGGCGTTTCGCGCATCAGCCTCGATCCCGGCCTGAAGGAAGAACGCTCGAACAGTGTCAGCGCCTCGGTCAATTACGACCGCCCTTCCGAAACCTTTATCGTAGGATTTACGCTCGAAGGCTTTTATACCCAACTGAAAGATGTGTTCTTTCTGCAGCCCATCGGCGCCGACGAATTCGGCGACCGTTTTGAAAAACGCAACGGGCAGGGCGCGGCAGTCAGCGGCGGAACGCTTGAATTACGCGGAAACTATAACCGAAAAGTGCAGCTGGAAGCCGGAATTACCATTCAGCAAAGTTTATACGACGAGGCCGTTGAGCATATTCCGGGGCTAAAA
>JAEUSS010000065.1 GCA_016788685.1 Prolixibacteraceae bacterium
TGGTTCCAATACCGAGCACGAGTTTTTGCTGAACTACTTTCAGTTGGATTCGGTAGGCTGGGGAACTCCGTTTTTATTGGTGCCTGAAGCCGTAACCGTTGACGAAGAAACGCTGGAGGTTTTGTGTAAAGCCAAAGAAGAAGACCTCTACATGAGCGAAGTTTCGCCGTTGGGAGTGATTTTTAACAATGTTCGCGGAACCGGTATGGACCTGAAAAAAGAAGCCCAGAATAAAGCCGGAAAATACGGATTTCCGTGCACGAAGAAATATCTGGCTCTGACACCGGTTTTTTCAGAAGAAGGAACCTGTACGGCTTCGAAAGAATACCAGCGCAAAAAGATTCAGGAATTGAAAGAGCAAAACCTGGACCAGATGGACTATGAGAAAGAATTGAACAAAATTACCGATAAAGCTTGCCTTTGCAATGGTTTGACTGCTTCATCGCTGATGGTTAACGGGCTGGATACCAAAATTGAAGGTACTGCCGTCAGCATTTGTCCGGGACCGAACCTGGCTTATTTCTCGAGCACCTATTCGCTGAAGCAAATGGTCGATCACATTTATGGCCGGATTAATGTAATGGAGCGTACCGACCGCCCGAATTTGTTCGTGAAGGAGCTAAGCATGTACATTGAGTACCTGAACGGAAAGATTGAGGAAACCGTGAAACCCTTCTCGGACAAGCAAAAGAAACATTTTGACACTTTTCAGGAAAACCTGAGTAAAGGTGTTGATTATTATAAAGATTTGTTTCAGAAATACAAAGCTCAGCTGGAAGATTCAACCTCAAAGAATAATCTGATGGCTGATCTGGAAAATATGAAACTTAAACTGGTTTCTCTGAAGGCAAAGCTGGCCTAGCCTTGCTTTCCGGATTTTAAGTTCCAAATTCAGGTTGATGTGTTCCATCGGCCGGAATTTGGAACTTTTTTTTATTGCTACCGGAAAGAAATCAGTGCCTGCCTGTTTTTTCCGTCCATGACGATTTGTAAGTCGTCGGGGAAACAGACGTGCCTGATGTATTTTCCTTCGTCGGCTATTGGCATCTTTTTCAGGACGTTTATATTAATGCTTGAGTCGGAAGAATTGTGCGGAATGGTGAAGTAACCCACGTTCATCGAAGTTACATTGTGGAAGAAATGTGAACCCAGCGATCCGTCTAGCGGAAAGTCTTCCAGGCCCATCTCAACGATAATTCGGGCTTTCGAAATGTTTGCCCAGGCCACCGGAATCCCGGTAAACGGATCTCTTGTCCCCCAGCGTCCTGGTCCGATCAAAACATATTCTTTGTTCAGAAAATCCATTTTCCGGTTGAACTGATTAATTTCTTCTGCAATTTCACGGGTTTTCATCTTGTCAAAATGGTCAGGATCAACAAAAATGACATCTCTTATGCCCGATACGATGCCGTTACCCATTCCGCGTTTGGCCAGCATCAGCGTTTTTTCCGGATCGATCTCGCCCAAGTGTACAGAAAGCTGATCTTCCCGCCTGATCAGCGGCTTGATTTGCAGCAAATAGAATGTTGGCCGCTGGTTTTCGCCTTGTTCAAGGTCAACGGCATATTCAATTTCCACGGGTGAACCCATGGCTTCGCGGAAGAGCTTCAGCAGCAGCGTTAATGTATCGGCTAACGGAATGTGTTTGTATTTGAGTATGTTGGCAAAATCGATAACCCGCAGTCCGGGACTGTCGATTCCCGGGATCAGGCAGTCGTTCTCGAAATCATAAACCGAGGCGCAGTATTGCAAAACGCCGTCTTTTTCGGCGGCCGAGATTTTCATTTTGCGGATGGCCGCATTTTCTCCTCCGTTTTCCAGATCAAACTGAGAGTGATCCATATCGATGGCGTAGAAATCCTTCTGAGAATCACGCACCAGATCATGGTGGCTTAGGGTGTTGATTTGCGGATATTTGGGGCAGAACCGGTAGGCGTTTTCTCCTCCGACCACATACATGCCCAAACCAACGGCCGAAACGGCAAATCCGTCTTCAGGCTCCATGTACGAAACCGGATAAAAATTGTACGATTGAGCGACGCCGCTGATTGACGGATAATAATGATCGTTGTACTGGTGCCCGACAACTTCCTGGATGATTACAGCCATTTTCTCCTCTTCGATTTTGTAATTCACGGCATCGAAGTACGACATGGCGGATTCGGTGAAGATGCTGGCATAAACCAGTTTGATTGCCGTTGTCAGCTGCTGGTGCCGAACGGCGATATCCGGATGATTATTCGGGATCAGGTAGGTGGCATATACTCCCGAGAAAGGCTGCATTAACGAATCCTCGAAGAGTCCGGATGAACGGATTGCCAGCGGACGGGTCATCTTTTCCAGATATTTGTATAAATATTCCTGAAGCTCATCTCCCAGCTGCGATTCGAGGAAAATGCTTTTTATTCGCTCGTAATCATTGCTCGAATATATTTCTTCGAACATGTCGTTGTTTTCCAGGAATTTATCAAATTCACTG
>JAEUSS010000068.1 GCA_016788685.1 Prolixibacteraceae bacterium
TATCATTTGTAACAGCAGTAATAAGCCATACCCTATTTGCTCAAATGCCCCTAGTTGTAGGGTATTTATTTTGGTTTAGTTTTGGCTTTTTTGTATTTAGTTTGGCAATAAGAAATGCGAGTTCCTTTTTAGAGAAAAAATATGAAAAACGGGATGAGTATTATTTTAGTCTGCTTGAAAAAAGTAAAAAAGGTATGTCAGGTAAGTTATAAGTGCCAACCCTGCCTTGGTTTATCCTGCTCATCGGGATATGTAAAAAGCTGACAACTGCTGGTGACGATTTGCAATCCTATTTTGAAAATTAAGATTAACGAAGCTGCCCGTTTGGGGTGGCTTCGTTTTAAAGTTTAGCTACCTTGGGTCGCACATTGATTGAGTCAGACTGGAACGTGCGGATCACAGATCCGTAGCTAAGAGGTGGCGATTGCTCATTGAATATATTTCTCTTTGCGCAGCATCCGGGCAATGCCGCGAGCCAGATAATTGTTAAGCGTATCGTAACCGGCCCAGATTCCCGAAACATTTATTTTTCCGACCCAGGCATATTTCTGAAGATCTTCAAACGAATATAAATAAGCGTAATACGACGAATTTGGTTCCGATTCGTTCGTTGTTACCGAAGTATTTTCGTAATGAGATGTGACATATTTGTCACTCATCCAATAGTTGCGGAGATTAATAAAAAGCACCGCTTCCGCTCCCGTTTTCTTTACTTCAGAATAAAACTGTTCGAACGAATAATCTTCGTCAACCTTAAATACTTCTGATGACTTAATGATTTCCGGGAAACCATTTCTGCCCAAATTCCGGTCAACAGTACGCTCCAATTGCGTTCTGAATTTTAAGCTGGCAATGTCATTAAATTTTTTTCGAATGTTCTCATCAAAGTATGGTGCGTCAAGCTGGCTCATTTCATTCGATGTTTCGATACAAACAATCATGACGCGCGAAAAAGGGCGTTCCGGTTGGCTTTTCGGTACAGAAGTAATATCCATTGAAGCACAACTGTGTAAAAATAAAGTGACTAAGAAAAATAAAAAATATCTCATAGCTCATTGATTAAAGGGTGAATGATAAAACTCTCCTGC
Organism: Prolixibacteraceae bacterium; assembly: GCA_016788685.1. Lineage (GTDB taxonomy): Bacteria > Bacteroidota > Bacteroidia > Bacteroidales > Prolixibacteraceae > Aquipluma. The sequence goes on from JAEUSS010000068.1 coordinate 1,089, forward strand.
ATGTCAAAAAAGATACCAGGCAAACCCCGCTCATCGGGATATATAAAAAGCGGGTAACTGCTGTTGGCTTAGGCGAATATAACAAAAAACCGGATTCGTCCAAATCCGGTTTTTTTATTGATGCTCTTTCGATCCAGTTACTTTAAATCTCTTTTTCAGCCTCAGGCTTTTTTCCACTGTTCGCGCATGAGTTTTACGGCTGCCGGAAGTGTCACCTTCGGATCGCCAACCGAGCCGCACTCAAAACTCACGTAATCCTGATAGTTAATTTCCTTCAGGCCACGGAAGCCGTTGATGTAATTGTCGGCCTCACCGTCTTCTCCGGGCATTTTGCGCCGTTTGCGGCTGGCAATGTGCACGTGGTGCAAATAGTCGCCTGCAGCCAGGAAAGCGGCGCGGTCGTTGGTTTCTTCCCAGGTCATGTGCCAGAAGTCGCCCATTACGGCTGCTCCCGCGCTGTCAACGTCGCGCACAATGGCAGCACCGTCGGCCACCTGCCTGCAGAAATAGCATTCCTTCCGATTCAGTGGTTCGAGTAAGATACGGGTTTGATGCTGGAGGGCGAATTCGCCCAGTTCTTTCATCTGGCCCACTAAAAGGTCGCGGGCTTCTTTGTCGGGCAGTGATTTCTGGTTGTTGAATGCCGGAACAAAAATCACTCCGGTAGATCCCAGTTCGCCTGCTGCCGCGATGATAACCTTCATCGAATCCATACATTTTTTCTGAATGGCAGCATCATCGGCAATGAGCCAGCCTTCGAATCCGGCACAGATGGCGCTTACTTTCATGTTGCGGTTCTGCAGCGCCTGTTGGATTTCGTTTACTCTTTTTTCAAGGCCTCCACCCCAGATTTCGAGCCCGACAATGTCGAGCGATTCCATAAAATCGAGTTTTTCGGTCAGGGTTTTGCCCGGGGCAACGCCTTCCTGACACGAAATCTTCAATTTGGAGGAATGTTTTTTTTCTGAAGATGCATCACTTTTGAAAGAAGAGAAAAGGCCGCCCGATGCTGCCAGTGCAGCACCGGAAACGGCCGTTCCTAAAAAAGATCTTCTGTTAAGAGGCATGTCTTAACGTGTTTGGTTTCCCTGCGGTGTTCCTGCGATATGGATAAATTCGGGCAGTTTAAATTCTTTTCCTGCACCGTAGCCTTCTTTGGCAACAGCCATAGTTTTGGTCATATCGATATCTTTCGGCATAAGGTCAAGCGGCGAAGCAGACATTTCGTCCCAGGTGACTTTCTTTCCGGAGTAAGCCGATTCACGTCCCATGATGGCAGCCAGGTTGGCCACAGCCGTTTCGGATGCCTGTTCAATCGGTTTTCCGGCGCGGATATGGTTAATCCAGTTCACGTGTTCCAGCGTGTATGGGTCGGTTTGTTTGAAGTTGGTTTTTTCAGCTTCGTAGTCGTATTTCCATATTTCGTTGCCTTTCAGGTCTTTGATGATGTGTCCGTCGGAAGTCCACGAACCTTTGGTGCCCTGAATAAATTCCCAGACGCCGCCTTCAGTTCCGTTGATCTGGCGGCAGGTGCTGTGAATGTGGATACCGTTTTCCATTTCAAAATCGACACTGAAATTGTCGAACTGGTTACCGGTAACACGGCGCTGACGCGAGCCGAATCCAAGCGCTGATTTTGGTTTTAATCCGGAGAACCAGGTGAATACATCGATATTGTGGACGTGTTGTTCGACAATATGGTCACCCGAAAGCCATTCCCAGTTTACCCAGTCGCGGATCATCCATTCCAGGTCTGACCAAGCGGGGTTGCGGTCTTTGAACCAGAGCATACCGCCGCACCAGTAAACCGTTCCGCCGGTTATTTCGCCGATCGCCCCGTTCATGATTTGTTCGTATGAAGCTACATAATCGCGTTTATGGTGGCGTTGTGTGCCGGTTACCACGGAAAGGCCTTTTGCCTGGGCCTGTTTTGCCGTGGCTACAATGGTGCGGTAACCTACCGCGTCAACACAAATCGGTTTTTCGAGGAAGCAATGTTTGCCTTTTTCGACCGCGTATTTGAAAATTTCGGGGCGGAAATTAGGTGGGGTGGCGGTAATAATCACGTCCACGTCGCTATCGATGACTTTCTGATAAGAATCGAGTCCCACAAATTTTTTATCTGCTGCAATGTCGATATTTTTTTCATTTTTCAGCTTTTCAGCTAAGCCTTCCAACCGGTCGGCATAAGTGTCGCCTAAAGCAACGATCGTCACATTGTCGGCGGCGTTGAGGAAGTTAAACGCTGCGCCGGATCCACGTCCGCCACAGCCTATTATTCCGGCTTTCAGCGGTTTGCCATCGGCCGCCTTATCAACCAGGCTGGGCAGATAATAAGAGCCCGGCTCTTTTAGTGGCTGTATTTTTGGCGTACTGCTGCACGATGCCAATGTTGCAACACTTCCGGTGCCAATTGCACCCAATGCTCCGGCCAAAGCCGAGCTTTTTAAGAATGAACGTCTGTCAACACCTTTTTTCATAACTTATTAGTTTTAGTATGGAAAATCAGTTAATTATTGAACTTTAATTGAATTGTCTGGTTCACACACAACCCTGAAACCGATGGCTTTAATATCCGAGTACCACCAGATACTTTTAGGCTGCTGCGGGTCGGTTTTCAGCCATGCTTCGTGCTGGCTGTGGTCGCGGGCGGCTGCACGCACATCGGCGGCATCCGAAATATAACTTCCTCCGCGTACAACCCATTCCTCGCCTTCGGTTACCAGCGGATTAGTTACATTCCCGCCGTTTTTGGCATAAGCGTCGGGTGCGTAGCGGTCGGCACAATATTCCATTACGTTGCCCAGCATATTTTTCAGGCCAAAGGGATTAGGTTTAACCTCGTCGGGCAACTGTGTTCTGCCTTTACTATTGTTCACATAAATGATGTACTGCGAAATCGGTTCGGTTTCGGCATCCGAAATTTTACGCCACAGACCTTTGTTAGAGAATTTATCCGGTTTCCCGTCAAAGAAATACGGTGTTTCAGTGCCACCGCGAGCCGCGTATTCCCATTCAGCTTCGGTGGGCAGGCGGTATTTTTTACCGGTTTTCTTTGAAAGCCACTGGCAGAAGGTTTCCGCTGCATAATGGGTCATGGTAATTGCCGGGCGTTTGCCAAAGCCCCAGTTCTGATCGGGTCGTCCGTACGGCGGAGTGGGACCGGAAATTGCATCCACGTTCGGGTTGCTGTTGTTGGCATAAATCTGCTCGGGCGGAGTGCGTCCTTCGCTCATGGTGTTGCCGTAGAATGCCCAATACTGTTCCCAGGTTGTTTCTACTTCGGCCATAAAAAACGGGCTGACTGTAACCTGGCGTACCGGTGATTCATCGGGTTCGCGGAGAGGTTCCTTTTCGGGGCTGCCCATGTTAAACGTGCCGCCTTTGACGGCTATCATCTTAAACGTAACTGATGTGCCGGGAATCTGCTCGGTGTAGTCGGCAAAAGTTGTTACGCTGGTTGCCTGTTCAAAAACGGTTTTCAGACTGTCGGAGCTATCGTCGGTTTGTCCCGGAATGCCGGTCATTCTGCCGTGTTTGTAATCCGGGTTATAATGCCCGACATCGAGGTGGCAGCTGATGCACTGCAAATCCAGATTCTTCTCGTTATTTTCATAGTAAAGGTGAGCTGCTATGCCTGCGTCCGCTAAATCTTTCGGAAACAGGTTTTGGTGGCAATGCTTGCACGATGCGTTCGGAATATACTTCACGGCATGTTCCAGTTCAGACTTCATTTCCCAGTTGAATTCGGCCGAATCTTTGAAGAGGAAACCGTAGACATCTTTAATTCCCAGCCTGGTCTTTTCAATCAGATAGCCCTCGCCTTTGGGAGGTAAATGGCAGTCGACACAATGCACCTTAATACCGCTTTTGTTGTCGTAATGGGTGGATAACTTCCAGGAGTCAAAGACATGCGGATGCACATGGCAGGAGGCACAAAAATCGTCTGTTGAGGTATATTCGACGGCTTTATTCCCGAAAATGGCAGCCAGGATTCCAATAGCAAATGAGAAGAATAGTACGAGTAAAATACGTTTGCGGAAGAATTCTATCAACTTTTTAAGCATCGATGGTTTGTTTGGGTTATACAATGTAGCTTTTAGGTTGCCCAAAAATAGTTAAAAATACGAGGACTAAAACAGTCGGGCAAGTACAAAGACCTTTAGTGAACAAAACTCCATGATAAAAAAGAATTTGTCCATATGGGAGATATTTTGTTTTCAGGCAAGAGCTTATGAGAATGTTATTTAAAAGTTCTTCGGAAAAGCCGGGGAGAGACTCAAATATTCGCTGAGTGATTGTTTGAACTCTTAAAAAGGAATTTAACTTTATGTCCAAAATTTTATTAACTACTGAACCAAAAAAGGAATAAATATGAATTTGGAAAAGATTGCAGCCATGTTTCAGCTCGAAGGAAAGGTTAAGAAAGTAGAGCAGATGGGCGAAGGGTTTATTAATGACACGTTTATCATTTATAATGCAGAAGAATCGGCTCCCGATTATCTTTTGCAGCGCAAAAATAAACGAATTTTCACCAACGTTCCGGCTATGATGGAGAACATCATGAAGGTAACCACTCATATCAAGAAAAAGGTAGTTGCACGGAACGGAGATCCGATGCGCGAGGCAATGACTGTGGTTCCGGCCATTGACGGGAAATTGTTTTACCAGGATGAAGACGGAGAATATTGGGCCGTTTGTGTTTTCATCAGCAATACCATCACGTATCAGGCTGCAAAAACACCCGAACTGGCTTATCAGGGAGGAAAAGGGATCGGCTTGTTTCAATCGCTGGTTTCAGATCTGAACGAACCGCTCACCGACATTTTGCCCGGATTTCACAATATTCGCTTCCGGTTTAATCAGTGGGATGCGGTGTTGGCTAAAGATCCGGCAGGGCGCAAAGCCAAACTGGCAACCGAAATCAGCTGGATCGAAAGTCGTCGCGAAGAAATGCTGAACTTCTGGACACTGGTTGAGAACGGAGAGATTCCAACCCGGATTACACACAACGACACTAAAATCAACAACATTTTGTTCGATCAGCAAGGCAATGTACTGTGTGTGATCGACCTGGATACGGTGCTGAACAGTACTTGTCTCAACGATTTTGGTGATGCCATGCGTTCGTATACCAATACCGGTCAGGAAGACGATAGTAATCTGGATGCGGTTTCATGCGATCTGTCTATCTTCGAGGGTTTTACGCGCGGATATCTTTCGCAGGCCATCACTTTCCTGAATAAAAAGGAACTTGAATACCTGGCTTTCTCGGCTAAATACATTACTTATGAGCAGGTTTTACGCTTCCTGATGGACTACATTGACGGAGACAACTATTACAGGATTAAAAGTCCGGAGCACAATTATCAGCGTACTCTTGCCCAGTATAAGCTGCTGACCAGCATGGAGGAACAGTATGATAAAATGTGCCATATTGTGAGCGATATTGCTGCAGAACAGGCGCAAAACTAGTGTCGTGCGGAAAATCATCTGAAAGGAAGTCTCATTAAAAAAATAAAACGATGAAAGTTCAGCAAATACTGGGAGGTTTTTCAAATCCGCCTTTAGAATTGATAGCCGAAACACTCCATCAGGAAGTTGCGCCCCTTAGGCTGGAGATGGTAAACTGGGATGAATTTCCGTATCACCCGGAAGTTTCGGTTCAGATTGCTTACAATGACGAGGAACTGTTTCTGCAATACCAGGTAAACGAACAATCGGTAAAAGCCGAAATCGCCGAAAGTAACGGCCGGGTGTGGACCGACAGCTGCGTGGAGTTCTTTCTGTCGCCGGAAGGGAACGACGAATATTACAACCTGGAAATAAACTGCATCGGGACTATCTTGCTGGGTTTCCGGAAAAAAGGGGATCCGGCGGTTCATGCTTCCGAAGAGCAGATCGCTTCTATCCGCCGGACCTCATCGTTGGGCGATTCTCCGTTTCCGGAGCGAAAAGAGGCAACCAGCTGGCAAATCACAGTGGCCATACCGTGGGGCACATTTTTTAAACACGATTTGAAATCGGTTCCAGAGAAAAAATTCCGCGGTAATTTTTATAAATGCGGAGATGAGCTGAGTGTGCCGCACTTTGTATCGTGGACCAAGATTAAGACCCCCCAGCCATCTTTCCATAATCCTGAATTTTTTGGAGGATTGGAATTTGAATAGCCCTGGCCGAAGGGCAAAAAGAAGGGAAACCTGAAATGCAAATGGATGTAGCCGATGATACGTTGATTACGGGCATTAAAAATGATGATTATACGTGTTATAATCAGCTTTTTGTGCGCTATTATCATCGGCTATGTGCATTTGTTTTTACGCTGACTCAAAATGACAGTGCTTCTGAAGATGTGGTTCAGGAGCTTTTTATCCGGATCTGGGCGAATCGTCAGAAACTGGAGATTAAAGAGACTGTTTCGGGATATCTTTACCGGGCTTCGAAAAACGGCGCGCTCAATTACCTGCGGGCTGAAAAAAACCGCCAAAAATCGATTCAGAAGATGCCCGTTCCGGGATGGCAAAACGATGAGAGTCTGATTGAACAAATAGAGTTCAGTGCAATGCTGAATCAATGCATCAGCCGGTTGCCGGAGCGCAGCCGCGATGTGTTTCTGAAAAGCCGCTTTGAAGGGATGAAACTGCAGGAGGTCGCTGATCATATGGGCACATCTGTTAAAACCATCAAAAACCAAATCTGGAAATCGCTTTGTTTCCTGAAAACATGCCTTGAAGAAAAAGGCGCATTTGGCGGTAAATGACTGTGTTTCTGTACTTATTTTTCTTTTAAACTTCCGGATTCTTTTTTTTGTACCCCCAAAGTTTTCCGTATCTGAATTATTTTTAAAATAACTGAGATCGGGATAGGACCTTTCCGGAGTCAAGGTGTCTTGAAGGAAAACAAACAGGCATGGAAGAGCAGCTTCCGAAAGGAGAACATCTGGTTGATTATTTGGAAGAAGGAGAGCATCCGGTCTCCGGAAATCCTGATTTGGATTCGTGGCGGCAGGCAGATCCGCGGAACGAAAGTGATCTGGAGAAATACCAGAGAATATGGAAAGCAAGTACGGGCGCTGCTGCTTTCAGCAAATTTGACACTTCAGCGGCGTGGGCAAAGGTCAATTCGTTGCTTGCTGATCAGGATGTTCGCACGAGAAGGTTGAAAAACCTGATGTATGTCGCTTCGGGAGTTGCCGCCTCGCTGTTTATTATACTCGGTCTGGCGTTTTATACCCGGTTTTTCGTTATTTCGGATTCGGCCATTTCCATGAAAACTACCAACGGAAGCCGCTCCGAGGTTGTTCTGCCCGATGGTTCGGTGGTAAAACTCAATGCAGGTTCCAGCCTGAACTATCATTTCGACAAGATACATAAGGTTAGGGAAGTTAATTTTAGCGGCGAAGGCTTCTTTGAAGTAAGTAAAAGTACTCAGCCATTTGTAATTGAAACCGCCGAAGGCTTACGGGTAAGAGTACTTGGGACTAAATTTAATCTGAGCACTTATCCAGAAGACAGGGCTGTTCGTACTACGCTGGTAGAAGGAAAGGTCGAACTTAGTATGGACGGGGCAGACCAGATGGTTCTCGCTTCCGGGCAAATGGCTTCTTTCGACAAAGAATCAAAAACACTGAAATATGATGAAGGTGAAGTCTCACATCAGATTGGCTGGCTTCAGAATAAACTGTACATGGACAACATGTCACTTAACGAGGTTTGTTCCAAGCTTGAACGCTGGTATGATGTAAATATATCGTTAGCTGACCGGGAGCTGGGAGAAAAGATACATTATACCGGAGTCCTGAAAGAAGAATCAGTAGCCGATGTGATGAGTGCCCTGAGCCAGTTGAGCAACATTGCCTATCAAATAGAAGGGAAAGAAATCGTTCTTTCCGGAAAGTAGCAGCTGTTTGCAGAAAAAAAACGGAAGATGTGTCAGCATCTTCCGCATGTCTTAGATAATAAGTCAAATGCTACCAACATTTGACTGAGTTAATTAACTAATAGCATTACAAATCTATGAAAAAAAGTTATGAATCAGGGAAGAGTATTTTTTACATTCCCCCAAAGTTAATGTTGGTTATGAAACTAACTGCTATCTTGCTCATCTTCTTTGCCATGCATGTATCGGCAACGGTGTATTCTCAGAGCACCAAGTTGTCGCTTGATATGCGGCAGTCAACCATTAAGGAAGTGCTTCAGCAAATCGAAGCGCAGTCGGAGTACCGTTTCATTTATGAAAATGAAGAAGTAAATCTCGACTCTAAAGTGAATATCAGAGTAAGCAATGAAGTTGTCGAGAATATTCTGAAGCTTTTGTTTGACAGAGAGGGAGTCAGCTACTCAATTACCGAGAGTAACCTGATTCTGATCAATCCGTCGGCTAAGCAGATGAAGAATCTGATTAACGGATCATCCAACTCTCTTCAGAAAAAGACGGTCACAGGAAGAGTTACCGATTCCGGAGGTGCTCCGGTTCCGGGAGTTTCGGTGGTTCTAAAAGGGACAACAAACGGAACCATTACAGACTCCAACGGGAATTATTCGATTGCCAATATTCCTGAAAATGCAAGCTTGCAATTTTCATTTGTTGGTATGAAGATGCAGGAAGTTTCTGTAGGTGACAGAACATCGATTGATGTTTCGCTTGCAGAGGAGTCCATCGGTATTGAGGAAGTTGTGGCTGTTGGTTACGGAGTGCAGAAAAAGGTAAACCTAACCGGATCCGTAGAAGTAGTTAAGAGCGAAGCTCTGGCCAACCGTTCGACGACTACTGTTTCTCAGGCTCTTCAGGGGAAAGTTTCGGGCGTTAACTTTAGTACCGGGAATTTCGGATTTGAACCAGGAGCCGCATTGAACATTGTAATTCGCGGGCAGGGAACTCCTTTAGTCCTTATTGATGGTGTCCCCGGATCGTTGAACGGACTTAATCCCAACGACATCGAATCCATGTCAGTACTGAAGGATGCTGCGGCAGCCGCGATATACGGGGCGCAGGCTCCTTATGGAGTGGTATTGGTCACCACCAAATCGGGAAAACTGGATAACAAGCTGAATATTGAGTTTTCGTCATCGGTTTCAAGTATCAGGCCCATCCGGATGCCACATCATGCCGATTCTTATACAACCGCACTGGCGCTAAACGAGGCTTGTGTTAATGCGGGCATTACGCCGATATTCACCAATGCCACCATCGACCGGATTATAAAATATCAGGCCGATCCGGTAAATACCCCGGAGACGGTGCCGTCGAGTTCGAATGCCGCTTTATGGGCTACCACAATTGAAAGTAACGCAAATTACGACTGGTTTGATGTTTATTACGGAGAAGGCCTGAGAAATCAGGAAAATCTGTCCGTTAGCGGAGGATCGAAAGCGGTATCTTACTACGTCTCAGCCGGTCATATTTATGATGAAGGGGTTCTTCAGGTTGCTACCGATGATTATCGCCGGTATAATGCCACTGCAAAATTTGATGCTAATATGACGAAATGGTTCAAGTTTTCATCTAACAGCCGATACTACAACACGATCAGGCAAAGACCGGCTTATGACAATCAGGGAGACTACGAACTGATGTTTCACCAGGTAGCCAGGACATTTCCATCGCAGTATATGATTTCACCCAATGGCGTTTATTCGGTACAATCAAAAATTCCGTGGGCCAGAGACGCCGGAAGAGAGACCTGGAATACGAACGATTTTGTTAATCGGTTTGCTACCGAAATCACTCCGCTGAAAAACTGGACAATTAACGCCGACTATTCGTTCCGGCTGAGGCACGAAGAATTTACTTCAAATAATTACACCGTGTATGAAGATAAAGTGGATGGCTCGCCGCTCATTTCAGGAAGTACATCTCCGTCGCATGTTAAAAAGTCGCAGGAGCTTTTTTTCTATAATACCCTGAATGCTTATACTACTTACAAGTTCGATCTGGGAGCAAAAAACCATTTTTCGGTTATGGCCGGATACCAGCAGGAACAGTCGCGGACTTCTTACCTGTGGAGCAGAAAAAATGACATGGTTGCTCAGGAGGTTCCTTCTTTGAGCACTTCAACCGGAACAATTGATGCTACAGACAACTTGTCGGAGTATGCGACTCAGGGCTTTTTTACCCGCTTAAACTACAATTTTGAAGAAAAATATTTGTTTGAGGTAAACAGCAGGTACGACGGGACCTATAAGTTTGCTGCTGATAAACGCTGGGGCTTTTTTCCCTCTGTTTCTGTTGGTTGGAATGCTTCCAACGAAAGGTTTTGGGAGAATATTCGTCCATGGGTCAATTTGTTGAAAATCAGGTCGTCGTGGGGCGGATTAGGTAATCAGCTTACCGCTGCAGCTTATCAGGATCTTCCGTTGATGGGAGTCGGTTCAAATCTTGGATGGATTTTAAATAGCCGGCGCCCCGGATATACGACAGCTCCCAATCTTGTAAATACTGCTGTTACCTGGGAGACTGCCGCAACCAAAGATTTAGGGATTGATTTAGGTTTTCTTAAAAACAGGTTGACCTTTACCGGAGATATTTATCAACGGGATACATACAACCAGTTAGGCCCGGCCGATGCTGTTCCTGCAGTAATAGGAGTAGCAAGTAATAACTTGCCGAAATCAAACAACATGGAAACCGTGACCAACGGATGGGAGTTCACTTTAGTGTGGAGAGATAAAATCGGTAAAGATTTTAATTATTCGGTCACAGCCATGATGTTTGATTATCAGACCAAAGTAACCAAATACAATAATCCCACAAAAATCCTGACCAATCCGTATGCAGGACAAAAAACCGGTGAGATATGGGGTTTTGTCAGTGACGGGTTGATCCAGACACAAGCTGATGCTGATGCAATCAATAGCGGAAGTATTCAGAAAGCCGTATCCGGACAATTGTGGAAAACCGGTGATGTTAAATATACCGACCTGACAGGAGAGGGAATTATTACGTACGGGGCTAATACTGCAACCGATCCGGGAGACCGGAGAATTATCGGGAACTCTACCCCGAGATATCAGTATGGATTAACCTTAGCTGCCAACTGGAAAGGGTTCGACTTCTCCATGTTTTGGCAAGGCGTGGGTAAACGTGATCTGATGCTGAGCGGAAATATGTTCTGGGGATTTAATTCGTCGATACAAGGCTCAATATTTCCGGGACATCTGGATTATTACCGCGACGCGGAAGCTGATACTTATAAAGGGCTTGGAATCAATACCGATGCCTATTTCCCCCGCCCGTATACCGACCAGAATATGAACCTGAAAAACCAGGTCACACAAACCCGCTATTTGCAGAATGGTGCATTTGCCCGGTTGAAAACTATCCAGCTCGGATACAATTTTCCGGAGAAATTGCTTGATCGGATTAAAATGCAGAACTTATACTTCTATGTTTCAGGTGAGAATATCTGGACGATAACCAAAATGGCTGAATACCTTGATCCGGAAACAGCGAATGTCGGAAGCAGAGGAGATGGCAAGTCATATTTCTCGCAGGCCGCATTTACGGTAGGTATTAATGTTAAATTTTAATAATGAACGATCATGAAAAAAATTATATTATTCTTTGGATTAATTGCCCTGCTGGCTTCGTGCAGTGATTTTCTGGACCGGGAACCTCTCGATCAGATTTCGACCGAGCAATACTGGAAATCAGCCAGAGATCTTGAAAATTATACGCTTCAGTTTTATCCCAATTTCCCGACATTCAGGAATGTTTCTGCCGGTTATCTCGGAACTATTGGCTGGGATGCTTTCAGGGGTTCTGATCACCAGATTTTTCAAACGCCGTCAACTCAGCTGAACGGAACCAGAACGATTGTGCAGTCGGGTGGCGGCTGGAACTGGGATAATATCCGATCGGTAAATATCTTCTTTGAAAATTACAGGAAAGTTGAGGATATTCCGGTCAACGTTCAACATTTTATTGGCGAGGCGCACTTTTTTAAAGCATGGTTTTATTTTGATTTAGTAAGGCAGTTTGGCGATGTTCCGTGGTATTCCAAATCATTACAGATGGATTCGCCGGAACTTTTCAATGCCCGTACTCCCCGGACCCAGGTCATCGACTCGGTATTGTGGCATCTGGATAAAGCTGTTGAGAACCTGAAATTTCTGAAAGATGCTAATGGAGGAAATAACCGGTTAAGCAAAGAAGCTGCCTTGATATTCAAATCGAGGGTAGCTCTTTTTGAAGGAACCTGGCAGAAGTATCATGCCGGTACAGCTTTCGGGACATCGGGAGCTAATGCCAGCAAATATTTGCAGGCAGCGGTTGACGCAGTAACCGAACTAATGACTCCCAACAAATATAAAGTAGGAATCTTTAGCTCGGGACTTCCCGGAGAAGATTACAACAAGCTATTCTCGTCAACGAACCTGTCTTCCAATACCGAAGTTGTTTTATGGTGCAAGTTCGATAAAACACAGACTACTTTTTCGCACAATTTTCAGCAATTCATAACCGGGAGAACTTCGCAGGTGAGTGTAACCATGGAGCTGGTTAAAAACTACCTGGGAAAAGACGGAAATCCGTATGACTATCTGGCCGTTGCCAATACAACCAAAGGGACAGCATTTCTGAGCAAAATTGCCAACGATTGTGACCCCCGCTTAGCTCAGGTTATCTGGACTCCCGGTCAGGTACAATGGGATAACACTGCCGGGAAGGTGCTGTTTACAAAACCTTATTTGGATAAGTCGGGAGAAGTTAAAAATCACACCGGATTTCAGCTGAGGAAGGGAGCCGATCCGAAAGACCCGACCGCAGGAGATGCCCAGGGATTCAGTACCGGATGTGAAACCGGCGCTGTTATTTTCAGGTATGCCGAGGCTTTGCTGAATTACGCCGAAGCACAGGCTGAATTAGGATTGCCGGTTGACTATAGCAAATCCATAAACCTGTTGAGAAAAAGAGCAGGTATGCCCGATTTTAAAGTAGTTGCCGATCCGACCCGTACAACTTATGCCGATTTTGGTTATCCGCTAAGCGACGAACTTCAGGAAATCAGAAGAGAGAGAGCGGTTGAACTTGCCTGTGAAGGGTTTCGGTTCGACGATTGGAGACGCTGGCGTGCCCACAACCTTTTTAGTGGCAAACGCCCCAAAGGATTTCCTTATTTGAAATCAGAGTATGCTCCAAACCTGGTGGTACTGACTGATGTAAATAACCTGGTTGATGCTTTTCAGAAATCACTTGCCAATGGCTATCAGTTTAATGCTGCAAGAGATTATTTGAATTGTATTCCGACGAATGAAATTACCCTAAACCCGGCTTTGGTTCAAAATCCCGGATGGTAATATTTTAAAATCTTCGCATGGGTTTTTTATAAAGGATGCCGCTTTGGCATCCTTTATTTTAAATTTACGTTCAACCTTATTTGAATACTTTAACCGAACTTGAGTTTTGTTTGATCACAAAAATTATCTGCCAATGAAAACAATTATATCTTGCACTGCCGCATTTGCAGCTCTTTCAGTTTGTACGCCGGCACAGGGAGCTAAACCGGAGAAGCCTGTGAATTTCGTGTTGATTCACCTCGACGATATGGGCTATGGCGACCTTACCTTAACCGGCGCAACCGGTTATGCTACGCCGAACCTGGATAAAATGGCCAGAGAGGGAGTCTTTTTCTCTCATTATTATACCCCGCAAGCGGTGTGTAGTGCTTCCCGGGCTGGATTACTGACCGGATGTTACCCCAACCGTGTGGGTTTTGCCGGGGCAATCGATCACAGTTCGAAAACAGGGATCAGCAGCGAAGAAAAAACCATTGCTGAGTTATTAAAAACAAAAGGTTATGCTACCGCGGCTTTCGGGAAATGGCATTTGGGCTGTCAGCCTCAGTTTCTGCCAACACATCATGGTTTTGACGAATATTTTGGGATTCCATATTCGCATGACATGTGGCCC
>JAEUSS010000209.1 GCA_016788685.1 Prolixibacteraceae bacterium
AACCTAATGAAAATTCCGGGCATTGGAGAGGTAAATGCCCAACGGGTCGTCAGGCAAAACGTATTGGACCGCGCCAACCGGGAGGTTGAATTTATCCTGAAAAACCACATTCAAACATTCTTTTACCTGGACAACAACTACCCCTTACGCCTGAAAAACTGCAGCGATTCGCCAATCGTGTTGTATTTTAAAGGAAATGCCGATCTGAACCAGCAGCGCATCCTTTCGGTGGTCGGAACCCGGAATGCCACCAATTACGGCAAAGAAATCTGCAACGAGCTGATCCGGAATTTATCTGAACGAAACTACCCCGCTTTGGTTATTTCGGGACTTGCCTACGGAATTGATGTTCAGGCCCAAAAAGCCTGCCTCAAGTACAAAGTCCCGACGGTTGCCGTCTTCGCTCACGGACTGGACAAAACCTATCCGGCACTGCATGCACCCATCGCCGCCAAGATGACAGAAAACGGAGGATTGATTACCGATTTTGTCTCCGAAATTAATATTGACCGCCAGAATTTCCTTCGGAGAAACCGCATCATCGCAGGACTGGCTGACGCTACCATCGTTGTTGAGTCAGCTGAAAAAGGTGGCGCCCTGGTGACTGCCGATATTGCCAACTCGTACAACCGCGATGTTTTTGCTTTCCCCGGACGAACCAACGATTTGTACTCGAAAGGATGCAACAAATTAATCAGGTTCAACGAGGCCATGCTGGTTGAAAACCTGGCCGACATTGAAAAAGCCATGAACTGGGATATTAAAACACAACCAGCCCGAACCGTTCAGGCATCGTTATTCGTTGAATTAACTGCGGAAGAACACAAACTGATCAACCTGTTAAAGGCAGGCGACCGCTTTATCGATGAGATTACTTTTGAAACCCGGCTGCCCGTGAATAAAGTGTCATCGCTGCTGCTTGCCCTGGAGTTTAAAGGAATGGTTGTCAGCCTGCCGGGGAAAATGTACCGGTTGAAGTAAAATCAAAATAAGCCACTATCTTTGCGGCATGACCACATTCGAAGATTTAAAAATAAGCAAGTCGATATTAAAAGCGATTGAAGAGCTGGGCTTTACCGAGCCGACACCCATTCAGGAAAAGGCGATTCCGATGATCCGTTCAGGAGTGGATGTACTGGGTATCGCGCAAACCGGTACCGGAAAAACAGCCGCCTACCTCATCCCGCTAATCATGAAACTGGTAAAGGCTGAAGGCAACGACCCGCGCGCCGTCATCCTGGTTCCAACACGCGAACTGGCCATTCAGGTGGGCGAAGACCTCGAAGACCTCACCAAATTCACTAACCTGCGCCGCGCAACCGTTTACGGCGGCATCGGCTGGACCAAACACGCTGAACTGATCAAGCCGGGAGTGGATATTCTGGTGGCTACTCCGGGTCGTTTGTGGGATTTGTACCGTGCCGAAGCCGTTTCGCTAAAAAAAGTCAAAACATTGGTAATCGATGAAGCCGACCGAATGCTGGACATGGGATTCATGCCTCAAATCCGCAATTTTCTGGAAGTACTCCCTTTAAAACGGCAAAACCTGTTATTCTCGGCTACTTTCAACGAAAAGGTTGAGTCGATGAGCCACGAATTCCTCGATTTCCCTGAACGTGTTGAAGTTGCACCATCAGCGACACCAGCTGAATTGATCGATCAGGTCTATTATAAAGTACCGAATTTTCAGACTAAGCTAAATCTGATCAACTATTTACTCCGCGACGAAGAAACCTTTTCGCGCGTGATTATTTTTGTCGGGACCAAAGAAAACGCCGAACAGGTTTTCAAGATCATCAAACGACGCTCGGAAGGCGAAAAACGGATACTGCATTCCAATAAAGGACAGAGCACGCGGCTGAACGCCATCAATGCTTTTAAAAGCGGCGTAGTCCGTATCCTGATTACAACCGACATCTCCTCCCGCGGGATTGACGTGGATATGATCAGCCACGTCATCAACTTCGACCTTCCGTCGAACCACGAAGATTATGTGCACCGCATCGGACGCACCGCTCGTGCGAACAACACCGGAACTGCAATTTCACTGGTTAATCCGGCCGAAGAACTCAACCTCCGGAAAATCGAAGAACTGATCAGGATGGAAATCCCCCGGCTTGAGCTTCCGGACGATCTGGAAATGGTTGCCACAAAAAAAGAAGAAAGCCAAACCCAGCTGCGGGAAATCGACCGCCAGAAAAGAATCGCTGATCCGACATTCAAAGGGGCTTTTCACGAAAAAAAGTTTACCCCCGGCAGAGGAGTAAAG
>JAEUSS010000218.1 GCA_016788685.1 Prolixibacteraceae bacterium
CGGGCCTGTATGTTTTCTTCGGTTACATCGCTTGGCAAATTTGCAAACACTCCGGAAAGAGCTTTCTCAAAGCTGTCAACCATTGGCTGGATGGCAATGATTTCGTGTTGAATACCGAGGTTTTGAGCCAGCTGCAGCGCATCATCAACACTGTGGTCCGACGAGTAGCGTGAAGGCATCAGCAAAACACGTACATTGTCTTTCCCCAGTGCTTCGGTGGCTAAAACGAGCACCAGTGCCGAGTCAATTCCTCCGGACAGGCCCAGGGTCGCTTTTTTGAAGCCCATTTTGCCGAAATAATCGCGAATGCCTAAAATGAGTGCCTGATATATTTTTTCAATGTATTCGGTTTTCGGCTGAAGGTTTTCTGTGGCAACTTCGGTATCTATTATCCTGAAGTCTTCTTCGAAATAGTTCAGTTCTTCCTGTATTTCACCATTTTTATTGATGTAGAAAGAACCGCCGTCGAAGATGAGCTCGGTTTGTGCGCCGACCTGATTGGCATACACGATCGGCAGCTTGTATTTGATGGCATTTTTTACCAGAATATTTTTTCGCCAGTTCTCCTGGTTGTATGAAAAAGGCGATGCCGAGATGTTAATGACCAGATCGGGTTTCAGAGCCGAAAGTTCTTTGAGTGGCGAGAGCTGGTATAGTTTTTCGCGGCCAAATTCGTTTTGAGTTTCCTGCTCGTCCCAAAGGTCTTCGCAAATGGTAATGGCCAATTTTTTTCCGTTAAAATCAAAAACCGAAAACTGTTTATTGGGCTCAAAATGGCGGTATTCATCAAAAATATCGTAGGTCGGAAGCAACGATTTGTTTACTACTTGCCGGACGGCGCCGTCGTACATGAAAAATGCCGAATTGAAAAGTTTTTTCCCCCGGGGCTCCGGATTGATGCTTGGTGCTCCGATAATGGCAGCGATGCCCTGGCAATGTGCAGCGATCTGTTGTACTGCATCGTATGACTGCCCGATAAACTCTTTGTGTTCAAGTAAATCGTGCGGATAGTAACCTGTTACCGAAAGTTCGGTGAACACGACCAGTTCGGCTCCTCCGGCTTTCGATTTGTTGATGTATTCGATAATTTTCGAGGTGTTGTGAGCAAAATTACCGATGTGGTAGTTGAGTTGGGCAATAGCAATCTTCATAACTGTAATTTCTTAAAAAATCAGGCCGATTTTTAATTTCAGCGAGTTGATTATGGTTTTGTCTGACAGGGCGTTGTTGGTGGTTACATCGCTCAGCCCGTTCTGGAAAATTAATCCGGCAGTAACCGAATTGCTTCCGCCCAGATCGAAGTCGAAGCCCGCACCGACGCACATGGCCAGATTGAACAGGTTTATTTCATCGCCGATACTCGCTTTTTTGAGCTGTCCGTCGTTGCTGTCGCCTCTGGCAGAGATGTTGATCATAGTCGACAGGCCAAAAAGCCCCCAGTAGCGGGTGCGGTGAAACTGATCGGTTTTTAGCTTAATGGCTAAAGGCACCTCAGCATAACGCAGGCGGTATGTTATCTGGCTTAAGGAAGGTAACACTACCCCCGAAAATTTAAAATCAGCGTTTGTGCGATACGAAATTCCTCCGCCGGTATTGATAATCTGGATTCCGGA
>JAEUSS010000223.1 GCA_016788685.1 Prolixibacteraceae bacterium
AACCGGGAGAATTCCGGGGTAAACGGATAAATAATGAGGTGATCAATACCGGACTGTTCAAACAATTCGATCTTTTCATCCAGCGTGGTGAGCAGGCGCAGGTTAGTCTCGCCCGGAGCAACCACTTTACGCGGATGCGGATCGAAAGTGAAAATAACAGATTCTCCGTTCACCGATTTTGCCAGATCGTGCAGGCGGGCGATAATCTTCCGATGTCCCAGATGCACACCGTCAAAGGTCCCGATAGTTAAAACCGGGTTTTGGGCATTAAAGTTATTCAGGTCTCTGTGTATCCTCACCTTTCTAAAAATTTGATTTCGGTTTCAAAAATAGTCATTTCATCCCGCACAGTTCAAAATAAAAACACCAAAACGAAAAGGTATGTTTCAAAACTTGGACACGCGGGCCTTTTATGAAGACGAAATTATTATTTTTATGCCCGTTATTGACTAAATAAAAACAGTTACTGTGAAAAAAATATTTTCGTTTGTGATCGTACTGGCAGCATTTACATATGCCTGTCAAAAGCCCGAAGGATTTGTTATCAGCGGAAAAATAACCAATGCGGAAGGGGAATTCCTGTACCTGGACGAATTAAAAGTTGCGTCAAGCGTACCTGTCGATTCAGTTAAATTAAAAAAAGACGGCAGTTTCAAATTCGAGGGCAAAATCGGGTATCCGAACTTTTACCTGCTTCGGCTGAACGAAAAAAGCGAAAGAAATTTTGTCACCTTATTGGTTGATACCACTGAAAAAATTACGGTCTACGGCGATGCGGCCAATTTCTCACGCGACTATGTAGTCGAAGGTTCTCCCGGATCGCTTCTGGTGCAGGAACTCAATAACAAACTGACCAAAACCAAACACCAGATCGACTCCATCCGCACCCGGCTGGATGCGTTCCGCTCGCGCGACGAGTACAGCGTTCAACGTGCCAAGTGGAACCAGGAACTGGCTGACATCAAACAAAACCAGATCAGATATTCAACTAATTTTGTGCTGAAACACCCTTTCTCCCTGTCGTCTGTGCTGGCTTTATACCAGAAGTTCGATGACACGAACTACGTAGTCCAGGACTTGCAGTCGCTAAAAGTTGCAGCATCGGCCCTGAATTCTTTTTTTCCGAAGTCGGAGCACGTTAAAGCGCTATACGCCAACACTCAAGGATTAATGATTCAGGAAAAGAACAATAGGCTTCAACAATACATAGCCCAGAATGCCCAAAACTCTCCGGACATTACCTTACCAAACCACAACGGACAAAGTGTTTCACTGTCATCTCTCGCCGGGAAAGTGGTGCTGGTTCAGTTCTGGTCGGCTTTAAACCGCGATTCACGCATTCAGAACCAGGCCTTGGTTGAACTTTACAGCAAGTACAAATCAAAAGGACTTGAAATCTACCAGATAAGTGTTGACACCGATAAGGGCGCATGGTTAAGTGCCATCGAACAGGACGGGCTTAGCTGGATCAATGTCGGAGACATGAAGGGAAGCATCGTTGCCCTCAACAATTACAACATACAATCAATACCTTCCAATTACATTTTAGATAAAGAAAGGCAGATTGTTGCAAAAAATGTGCAGGGGCCCACGCTTGATCAGGTTATCGCAAAACTCATCAGATAACTCTGTATTATGAGAATATGATTTAAAAGTCCGATAACTGCCAGAGCGGTTGCCCTTTTTATATAAAATGTATATTTGTGACGTAGTTTTCGAACGAATCTTTTGCAGTTTTGGAAAATCAAGGGAAAAAGATATATTTTGTTTCCGACATACACCTGGGAGCTCCGGCATTAAAGAATAACAAAGAACGAGAACTGGCTTTTGTAAGCTGGCTGAACGAAATAAAAGGAGATGCTTCTCATCTGTTCCTGATGGGAGACATTTTCGATTTCTGGTTTGAATACAAAACCGTTGTTCCTCGGGGGTTTACGCGCACATTGGGAAAAATTGCCGAACTTTCTGATTCCGGGATTGAGGTTCATTTTTTTACTGGCAACCATGATGTCTGGGTTTTTGATTACCTGCCCAACGAATTAGGCTTAATATTGCATCGGAATGAATTTAAAACCGAAATTAACGGGAAGAAATTCTTTCTGGCGCATGGTGATGGCCTGGATCTGACTGACAAAGGCTATCTGTTCCTGAAGAAGATGTTCACAAGCAAAACGCTTCAGTGGCTTTTTGCCCGAATTCATCCCAATTTCTCCCTGTCTTTCGGGCACAATTGGTCAAAACATTCCAGAATCTCGAAAGGAATCACAGGAGAAGGATTCAAAGGAACAACAAACGAAGGAATGTTTATTTTTGCGGAGTCGATTCTGTCCAAGGAAAAGTTTGACTATTTCGTTTTCGGACACCGGCATGTGATGGTCGACTGCCCCATCGGGGAAAACAGCCGGTACATCAACCTGGGCGACTGGATACACTTTTTCTCGTACGGAGTATTTGACGGAGAAACATTTAAGCTGAAACAATATAATTATCAAGGTCCGAAAGGCCACTGAAAATAGAATTATGACAAAACGAATATTTACAAAAATTGTAGGCACCGGAAGTTATATTCCGACACGTACGATCGGAAATGATTATTTCGGTGATTTTACTTTTTTTGACCCGAGCACCAAAAAGCCTTTTGACAAAAGCAACGAAGAAATCATTCAGAAATTTAAAGAGATAACCAACATCAGCGAGCGCCGTTGGATCAGCGATGAACTTCATAACTCCGACATGGCTAGCGAAGCCGCTAAAGATGCACTGGAATCTTCAGGCATTAACCCCGAAAGCCTTGACTTCATCATCGTTGCTCACAACTTCGGCGATGTTGACCTGGTATCTACGCGTGTTGATATTCTTCCAAGTCTTTCAAACCGGGTTAAAGCCAAGCTGGGGATTAAAAATCCGGCCTGCTTCTGCCACGATGTCGTTTCCGGCTGCCCTGGCTGGACCCAGGGAATCATTACCGCCGATGCCTACATCCGCAGCGGAATGGCCCAAAGAGGCATCGTGATCGGATCAGATGTTCTGTCCAGAATCTCGGACCCGCACGACCGTGACTCCCTGATCTACGCCGACGGAGCCGGAGCAACTATTGTTGAGGCTGTTGAAAGTGAAGAACCTGTCGGAATTCTGGCCCATTCCAGCCGGTCAGACTCCGTTCATTACTGGAACCTGCTCACCAACGGCAAATCGTTTAATCCTGAATTTGTCGGAAACGATCAATTCATCAAAATGTCGGGGCACAAATTGTATGTTTATGCCATTTCCAATGTTCCGGGAGTCGTCAAAGAAAGCATCGACAGAGCCGGGCTGCATTTGGGTGATATCAAAAAAGTGCTGATACATCAGGCCAACGAAAAGATGGATGAGGTCATCCTGAAAAACGTATTCAAGCTGTATAACGAGAAAGAAATTCCGGCAGGAATCATGCCCATGAGCATCGAAAAACTCGGAAATTCGTCAACGGCAACCGTACCCACTTTGCTCGATACCATCCTGAAAGGACGTATGGAAAATCAGGAAATCAAAGAAGGCGATCACATCATCCTGGCATCAGTCGGCGCCGGAATGAACATCAACTCTATTGTTTATAAAGTATAAAACAAGTTACTGAGATACAGGCAAAAAGGTGTAACGAGAACTCGTTACACCTTTTTGCTTTTCAGCCTGCTGCATAAACCAGGTCGTTTACCAAACTACAGGCTCCTTCCCGTGTTCAAGCAAATACGCGTTAGTTCCCGAAAATTGTTTATTCCCGAAGAACCCCCGACTGGCCGACAACGGCGACGGATGAACCGATTTTAGGACCAAATGCTTCCGCGTGTCAATAAATTCACCTTTGCTGATGGCATAGTTTCCCCAAAGAATAAAAACCACGTGATCTAACCTGTCGGCCACCCGGTGAATCACAGCATCGGTAAACTGTTCCCAGCCCTTTTTCTGGTGCGAGCCGGCCTGATGCGCACGAACAGTCAGGGTCGCATTCAGCAAAAGCACTCCCTGCCGGGCCCAACGCTCCAGGTTGCCGCTGCCCGGAATCGGGGCGCCGGTATCGTTCTGTATTTCTTTAAAGATATTTCTCAGACTGGGCGGAAAATCCACCCCGTCGTTCACCGAAAAGCATAACCCGTGCGCCTGCCCCGGACCATGATAGGGATCCTGCCCCAGAATAACCACCTTAACCTGATCAAAAGGACAGTGTTCGAAGGCGTTAAAAATCAATCTGGCTGGCGGATAGATTTTTTGACTGGCATATTCCGACTTCACAAAATCGGTCAGTTGTCTGAAATACGGCTTTTCAAATTCTTCCTGAAGCTGTTCTTTCCAGCTTGTTTCAATCTTTACATCCATAAATGAATCCTGATTTTGGTCAGACAAAGTAGCCATTAATTCTTCAG
>JAEUSS010000260.1 GCA_016788685.1 Prolixibacteraceae bacterium
CAGTCTCTTCGGACAGCTCGATCTGAGCCTGATCTACATCAACCCGACTTTTCTGTGGTCGGCTATTGGAGGTGGGGTGATCATGGGTATCGGCTTTATTCTGGGCGGTTACTGCCCGGGAACATCCTTCTGTGCTGCGGCCATCGGGAAAATTGATGCCATGGCTTTTATCGGCGGGATCTTCCTCGGCATTTTTATTTTCGCTGAAGGTTATCCGCTTTGGGAAGGCTTCTACAAAGCAAAAGACCTGGGCTCGCCGCTGCTCAGTGATTTACTCGGATTGTCGCGCGGGATGATGACATTCCTGATTATCCTTGTTGCACTAGCCATGTTTTGGGTAGGCGAATGGGCCGAGAAAAAATTTGCCCGGGACGACTATAAACTTAACCAACATTAGTACAAACAATTATGAGACCACTTAAAATACTGGCAATTGCTATCGTTCCCCTGGGACTGATTATTGCTGCAGTTCCTGAAAATACCACTCGTCCGTATAAGCTGACAGCCGAAGAACTGTTGACCGAAGTGAGCGAAGGACGGCAATTTATGGCTCCTGATGAAGTCGCAAAAATGCTGGTTGACAAAGACCCGACACTTCAGTTGATTGATATCCGGAGTAGCAGTGAGTTCGAAAAATTCAGCCTGCCCGGGGCAGTTAACATTCCGCTGGAAAACCTGCTGAGTCCTGATTTTGAGGAAGTACTCAATCAGGACATCAAACTGAATGTATTTTATTCGAACAGCAGCAATGCTGCTAATCAGGCCTGGATGATTACCCGCCAGCTGGGTTACAAAAACAATTATGTGCTGCAAGGCGGTTTAAATTATTGGGCCGAGACGATTTTAAAACCCGAAAAACCTGCAGAAACCAGTCCAAACGAAGAAATTGCCAGATACAATTTCAGGATGGGAGCCAGCCAGGCTCTTGGCGGAGGACTGGACGCGGCTGCCACGAGCCCGTCGGTTAAAAGCGATGCGCCCAAGCCTGTGATTCAAAAAACCAAAAAGAAAAAAGGAGCAGCCGGAGGTTGCTGATATGCCAAGAGCCATTCGAACCGAATGGCTCTTTTCTTTTTCAAAAAATCAGCCCATCGGTTGCCTTGACACCCACGTTCAGATGTTCCGCCGTGCGGTTTTCGGCTCCATACCAACAAGTCCGTAAATAGTCAAAAACTGTGATATAATTCAGGAGAAAGCAATGATCTTGCTCAGCGTTTCAGCAAGTTTAAAATCCTAAGTTCGGAGTCCCGCTGGTAAAATTTCACCACGGCTAAATCTAAAAAAAACAACAAGTATGGAAAGCATATTCTCTTTTAATCCTAATCCGCTGGTCCGGTTTCTGCAGAAGCCAGCTGAATTGTTTACGCGCGAAGACCTGATTAAATTTGTTGAGGGAAACCACATTCAGCACCTCAACTTCCGATATGTTGCCGGCGACGGCCGTTTAAAAACCCTCAACTTCATCATCACCGGACACGAGCACCTTGAAAACGTCCTTACTTTCGGCGAACGGGTTGACGGATCGAGTCTTTTTCCGTTCATGGAAACCGGCAACTCCGATCTGTACGTAGTCCCCAGATACCGAACCGCTTTCGTCAATCCGTTTACCGAAGAACCTTCACTCGAAATTCTGTGTTCATTTTTTGATCACGAAGGAAATCTGCTCGAATTATCTCCGGAGTATGTTCTGCGGAAAGCGATTTCTCATTTCAGGGAAACAACCGGGCTGAACATGAAGATGATGGGCGAACTGGAATATTACGTCAACAGCAAAAACGAAGGAATTTTTCCGCCAACCGACCAGAAGGGCTATCACGAATCGGAACCATTTGCCAAATATGAGGGCATGCGTAAAGAAGCGCTCCGCTTAATTGCTTCGTGCGGCGGAATAATCAAATACGGACATTCGGAGGTTGGTAATTTCACGTTAGGTGACGAGGCTTTTGAGCAACACGAAATTGAGTTTTTACCCACCGATCCTGAATTTGCGGCTGACCAGCTCATCATTGCCAAATGGGTTTTACGAATGCTGGCCGAACGCCGAAAGGTCGAAATCAGCTTTGCACCGAAAATAACCGTCGGGAAAGCAGGAAGTGGCCTGCATTTCCATATGCTGATTGAAAAAAACGGAACCAATATTGTTTTGGAAAACGGGAAACTGTCGGCAACCGCACGCAGCATGATTGCCGGAATACTGGATCTTGCCGACGCACTGACCGCTTTCGGGAATACAATACCGACTTCATACCTCAGGCTGGTGCCCAACCAGGAAGCGCCAACCAAAATATGCTGGGGCGAACGCAACCGTTCGGCATTGGTACGCGTTCCGCTTGGCTGGAACGGGAAACAAAACATGGCTGCCAAAGCTAATCCTGAAATTAAGATAGCAATGAAAAGCACCGACAGCCGTCAAACTTTTGAATTCAGGGTTCCGGACGGGAGTGCCCAAATCCATCTGATTATGGCCGGATTGATTGTGGCTTCGCTTCATGGCATCCAAATGCCGGGCGCAACCGAAATGGCCGACCGGCTTTATGTGGAAGGTAACATCTTCAGGAATATACCTTCGCAACAGTTGCAGCAGTTGCCGGCATCCTGTGTCGAGTCGGCAGAGCGGCTTCAGGCTAAACGTGAAATTTTTGAGAAAAACGGAATTTTTCCTGAACGGCTGATCGACTTTACCATCGAATCGTTAACTGCATTTCAGGACCGGAACTTAAGTGCTGAACTGGCAGGCAATCCGGGAGCTACACGAGATCTTGTAATCAACTATATTCATTGCCAGTAAGGGGGCGAATTCGTGAAAAGCAAGGGCTGAGTCATCGAAAAACTCAGCCCTTTGTATTGCTACTTCAATACCTGAACCCTATTTTTTTGAACTTCTATTTCAATTAAAATCTGACTCTCCGGATCAACGGTACCCGCAGTTTCAACTACGATATTTCCGGTGCGCGCACCAGAAACCCGAATCTGCGGCATCTTTTGCCAACAAGAATCAGGGCACCAATTTCGCGAAAAACGGGGCAAGCGGAAAACACCACTACAGACATCGCAATCTCTCTCAGAAATCACATCTTGTAATCTTCAGTACAAACCTGAATTTCAATCTTTTAGCCTATCTCAAAGAGAATCGGCTAAAAATTATGATTGTTGGTGAATTACTTTTTCCGGTCGGGATTACTCACACCAAAGGTTCCGAAATTCAGGACATCAAAATTGCGTTCGTAAGAGGTCACAAACAGACCGTTGTTCATATAACCACCCATAGGCGACACTTTTCTGAAGTTAAACGCCATTTGGGTCAGTTCCATCGGATACTCGGGCAGACACCCCCTGAAGTCTTTTCCGTAGTAATAAAGCGCGCTCAGGAAATAATACGACACATCAAATCCCTGAAAGCTGAACTGTGAGGGCTCGGCTGAAAATGTACTCCGGTATTGCCCCACGAAGCGCCGAACCAAAGGATTATTGTAATCAACGAAATACGGAGACAAATAGCGCAGCCGGATGCGATGGTAATTCTCAGTTTGAATACTTTTCAGCTTCGGAAGAGCGGAGGTGCCCATCAAAACGACATTATAATGCTCTGCCAGGGCGGTCAGGTTGGTAACAGTGACGCTTACCTGAGCCTCATTGTCTGTAGGGATAATAAATACGTTCTCTCCGGTAGCATCAAGCAGAGGCTTTATCGCGTTTACGCCTTGCTGCTGAAAACTATATTCACGATACATTTTCTTCCCCGGCCTGACGGCCAGCTTCTCACGACTCAGCTGAGCCAGTTTGGCCTCTGCTGATGAAGAACTCCCGTTTACCTTCAGCAGAAAAAAGTTCTTTGAATGAAATTCCCCGGCAATATAGTCCGCCGTTTCTTCCAACTGATATTCTTTGGTCGGATTAACTTTAAAATACCACGAATTATTCTGCTCAAAATTCCCTGCCTGCGACAGAGGAGATATCATCGGAATCCGGTTTTTGGCAGCAAATGAGGCTACTGTTTCCTGAAGTTCCGGATAAACCGGACCGATAATCAGGTTCAGATCCCGAAATTCGTCCAGCTGAAGCAAAGCATTGACCGTCCGCTGATTGCTGGCATCGAACACGTACAATTCAATGTTCATGCCTTTGCGTTGCAAACTGTCAACTGCCAGTAATGCACCTTCGTAAAACTCCAGAAAACCCAGTGCTTTCGAATCGATATTGACTCCGTTTACGGTCAGGGTGGTATCCGTACTGACCGACATTACCTTATTACTGAGATTAATTTTGCTGAGCAAAAGTGTTTTATTCAATCCGGCAGCTGTCACATTCTCGTTGCCCGGAAGATAAAGCGGTAATAAAAGTCCGGCTTTATATTTCTGTGCTTTGGCCATTGGATGCGGATTACATCCCCTCTGCACTTCGGAAAACTGCTCAGAACCGGTCTGTTGTTCACCGCCCGGATTGTTTTTTGCAGGTGAATTTTGCGGGATCAAAAGAACTTCGCCGGTTTCCAGGCTTCGGGACAACAGCGAAGGGTTGGCTTTTTTCAACTCACTGACTTCAACTCCAAAACGGCTTGACAACGAAAAAAGCGTCTCTCCTTTTTCAACCTGATATTTTATGAATTTCTGCGGAGCTGCGGCCGGCTCGGCGCTCAGACCGGCAGCTTTCTTCGGAATTTTCAGTTTCATGCCTGTCTTCAGTCCGTCCTGAAGTTCCGGGTTATGCTTCAGCATCTCCTCATGAGTCAGCCCATAGCGGTGCTCCAGGCTAAACAACGTTTCTCCTGCAACGACCTGGTGCACCAAATAATCCGAAGCCTCATCTTTAGCTTCCTGAACACCGGCGGGCTGTTCGCCAGCTTTTGTCAGGCGGACCGGAATCTTCAGAACCTGCCCGGTATTCAACCCGTTAGCCAGTTCAGGGTTAAGCCTGATCAGTTCATCAGCTGTAATGCCATATTGTTTTGCGATTGAATATATGGTCTGTTTACTCGCAACTTTATGGTAGTATATTTCTTCATCCGGAGCCTTTTTAACCTTCGGTTCCTGCCTTTTAGGTTCAGCAACAACCTTCCCGACCGGGATCTTAACCGTCGACCCGGCCTGAAGTACGGCCGTCAGCCCGGGATTGGCCGAGAGCAAATCCTTTTGCGTGACCTTATACTTCTGGCAAAGGCTGAAAACCGTTTCGCTCTTGGTAACCGTGTGTAAAACATACCTTACTCCTGAGATTTCAACCTCTTTCTGCGAAAAACCCGAATGAGGAACAGATATTACGAAAACCAACAAACAAAATGCAAAGATTAACTTCATGATGTAAACAGCTAAATTAAACCCGTATAAGTCCGATGTAAATGATACTATGCCATTTTAAAAAGCTTTTTCACCAAAATACTTCATAAACTGAACCCTTTCCCAGGCTTGCTCCGATGAGGAAGAACGGCTCAGGGTCCCTTTAAAATCAGCCAGTTTTCCGAATCCTTTTTCGTCCATCCAGTCCGAAATACCCTGGTTTATCCGGGTGATGGCCGAAGGGCCTTCTTTATAAAGCACCGATGCTATCTGAACGGCAGAAGCTCCGGCAAGTAAAAATTTCAGGGCAGTCTCTGTTGAATGAACTCCGGTAGTCGCAGCCAGTTCGCAAGAGGTCACCCCCGACAGCAAGCCCGTCCACCGCAGCGGCAAAATATAGTCGCAGGGCGAACTGAATACATCAGCCGTTACCACCGTTTGCGACTGCACATCAATATCCTGGTTATAAAACCGGTTAAAGATGGTTATTCCGGCAATTCCGGTCTGCGATAACCGCTGAACAATTCCGGTTAAATTAGAGAAATAGTGACTTATTTTGATGGTTACCGGAATGCTTACGACCTGAAGAACTTTATTGATCGTATCAAAATAGAACTGCTCTTCATTTTCGCCCGACTTGTATACGTCAGGGTAAGCATACATATTAAGTTCCAGAGCATCCGCTCCGGCCTCTTCTATTTTACGGGCAAATAAAACCCAGTCGCCCGAACTGATGCAATTGATACTGGCCACAACCGGCACTTTGGTTGCCATCTTAACCTGTGCAATTAACCTGACATATTTCCGGATATTTTCTTCTTTAATTACATAGTCGAAATAATCGAGGTATTCGGGGTCAGAATGCATCTCCGAGCGCAAACTGAGCTCTTCCTGCAACTCGTGATAAATTTCTTCCTCGAAAATCGATTTCAGTACAATTGCCCCGGCCCCGGCTTCGGCCAGTTTTAAAATCTGGTCTACATGGCCAGTCATGCTGCAGCTTGCTGCAATTACCGGGCTTGATAAATTGAGTCCGAAAAATCGGGTTGATATATTTGCCATGATATGTTGATTGATCGTTAAAGATAAAAAATTAATTCACCTGCTATATTAATTACCCGCAGCCCTGCTACTGATGTTTATCCTGAAGATACCGGTGCATGGAGGCTGCAGCTTTCCGGCCATCACCCATTGCCAGAATAACAGTTGCTCCGCCCCTGACAATATCGCCACCAGCAAACAATTCAGGAATTGAACTCTGCATGGTTTCTTCATTCACTTCAATGGTTCCCCATTTATTTACTTTCAGATCTTTCACTTCCGAAGGGATCAGCGGATTGGGCGAAACGCCAACAGCTACGACAACCAAATCAACCGGGATGTCAAATTCCGAACCTTCCAGAACAATCGGGCGCCGGCGGCCGGACGCATCAGGTTCGCCCAGACCCATACGCTGAACGCGCATCCGGTTTACTTTTCCTTTTTCGTCGGCAAAGTACTCCACCGGGTTGGCCAGGTTCATAAATTCAACACCTTCCTCTTCCGCATGGTGAACTTCTTCAACACGAGCAGGCATCTCGGCACGCGAGCGTCGGTAAATAATCATTGCACGCTCGGCTCCCAGCCTTTTGGCCGTACGCACCGAGTCCATTGCCGTATTTCCGCCGCCGATGACCGCCACGTTTTTACCTTTGATGACCGGTGTATCAAAATCGTCGCTGGCAGCATTCATCAGGTTTACGCGGGTAAGGTATTCGTTTGATGAAAGAATTCCGTTGTAATTTTCTCCCGGAATATTCATAAACCGCGGGAGCCCGGCTCCGCTGGCAACAAAAAAGGCTTCAAACCCTTCGGCTTTCAAATCGTCAAAACTGGCCGTTTTCCCCACAATAAAGTTGCGGACAAACTTTACACCCATTTTTTCGAGGTTCTCGAGCTCAACATCCACAATTTTGTTCGGGAGGCGGAACTCGGGAATTCCATACTTCAGAACTCCGCCAATTTCGTGCAGAGCTTCAAAAACCGTTACATCGTAGCCCAGCTTGGCCATGTCACCGGCAAACGATAACGATGCCGGGCCAGAACCGACAGCAGCCACTTTAATGCCGTTTGCAGGTGCGACCTCCGGCACGGACATAAACCCGCTTTCGCGTTCATAATCGGCGGCAAACCGCTCGAGATAACCAATAGCAACCGGATCTTTTTTCAGCTTCAGGGTATAAAAACAATTGGCTTCGCACTGTTTTTCCTGAGGGCAAACGCGGCCGCAAACAGCCGGAAGAGCCGATGTTTCTTTCAGCGTTTTGGCCGCTTCCAGGAAACTTCCCTGCTCGATGTATTTGACAAACTTCGGAATGTTGATGCTTACCGGACACCCTTCGATGCAGGTCGGGTTCGGGCAATCCAGGCATCTGGAGGCCTCTGTCTGTGCCTGTTCGGCTGTCAGCCCGTTATTAACTTCACGATCCTGATAACGGATACGCTCAAACGGGTTCATTTCGGGCATTTGGGTACGGATCATCGCCGTACGATCCTTGTTTGCTATTTTTTTTCTCAGTTCCGCGCGCCACTCTTTTTCGCGCTCACTCTGGAGATATTCTTTATTGGCTGACATTTTGTTGTTTTTAATTGAATTACAGATACCGTTCGTTTGCATGTTTCTCTTCGTCCGAATAGCCTCCCAGCCGCATAATCAATTCATCAAAATCGATTTGATGCGCATCAAATTCAGGCCCGTCGATACAGGTAAAGAGCGTTTTCCCTCCAACGCTCACCCGGCAAGCCCCGCACATTCCGGTACCGTCAACCATAATGGCATTCAGGCTGGCCTGAGTTGGTATCTCATATTTTTTGGTCAGGAGCGACATAAATTTCATCATCACTGCCGGACCAATGGCAATACACTCGTTTATCGTTTCGCGCTGAATAACCATTTCAGCCCCTGCCGTAACCAGTCCTTTGGTTCCGTATGATCCGTCGTCAGTCATAATAATCACTTCGTCCGACCATTTCCGGATTTCGTCTTCCAGGATAATCAGGTCTTTATTGCGGGCTGCCAAAATGGAAATGACACGGTTGCCCGCCTTTTTAAATGCTTCGACAATGGGCAACATGGGAGCCACGCCAACGCCTCCGCCGCATGCCAGTATGGTTCCGGGTTTATGTATATGAGTTGCTTTTCCCAAAGGCCCGACCAAGTCGAGAATCTGGTCGCCGGCATTCAATTCAAAAAGCTTGGACGAACTGACCCCCATTTTCTGCACCACCAAATCGATGGTTCCTTTCACCGGATCGGAACCCGCAATGGTCAGCGGGATTCGCTCTCCTTTGGTGTCAACACGTATAATTACGAAATGACCAGGCTTACGCGAACGGGCGATTCGCGGAGCATCAACAACAAACTTGGCTACTTTTTCGGAAAAAAGAACCTTCTCAACAATCAGGCTCATTGTATTAGTTTTTAATTTACGGATTTTCAATTGAACGCCAAAAATAGCAATGTGCAAAGAATATATGTATAAATTACTTCTCTTTTTTAGCTGGCGCAGCTTTTTAAACCATTTTTGGACGGCTGTTTAAACTTAATATGAACACAACATGAAGACAAACTTACCTGTACAGTTGTGCTGGCCTTCGGCGAGCCACGAAACTGATATGCCGAGCTGAAAGAACAAGCAGTTTCTCTGTTTTGAAACCACCTTTTAATCCAGCGGTCTCCCCTTTCTCAGGCTCTGCGTCCATATTCCGGAACAGCCGGAAAACCAGGATCGGGTCCGGTCCGTTTCCGAAAACCGGTGCGCCCCTTTTTCAGGTCAGATTAAAATTTTTCAAACCTCATTTATGCAGGCTCCGTCATTTTGCGGGCAGAACTTTGCGCGAAGATTAAATTCACCGTTCCAGACGAAAAAAATTGCCCGACTCAGTCCGGAATGTCATATATTTAAATTTTGTTTCCATACCAGGTTCCGGCAGGGAAAAGTGTCCGGTTAAAATTAGAAATCGTTAAAGCAAATCAAATTGGCTCAGGAATTTATCATCGCAATAACAGAACACCGCGCTTTAGGCAATGTTTTTGTGCCTTTGCTCATTGAAAAGGAGCGTTTGTACTACACGGTAAAAAAAGTGGTGAAGCCTCACGATTTGAAAAGCGGCGAACTGGTTTTAAGCGAAACTGAACTGGAATTACTGAAACTGATTGAGAATTACAGCGACGAAATGCTGGTGAAGAAATTCTCGAAAAAAACGGATAAGCCCAACTTCTTCCAGAATATGGACGATGATTTGTTTCAGAATCACATCAGTCCGTACATCGACAAATACATTTACCGCTGCGTGTTGCTGCTGATGAAAGGCCAGACACGCCTGTTTTACAAGCAGGCCAAATACGCGAACCTGTACGACGAAGACGAAATCCGGATCAACCAAACGTTTTCGGAAAGTGTTTTCTATTTCAACCGGAATGAAACCGGAACCCGCTACAACCTGAAGCTCAGCCACGAGGGAAAATCCATCGACTTGCTGCGCAAAACCATCCGGATGGTATGCACACAACCCTGCTGCTTCGTTTACCTGAACCAGCTGTTTGTTTTCGAAAAACTTTCA
>JAEUSS010000289.1 GCA_016788685.1 Prolixibacteraceae bacterium
AAGCAGCGCATTCGGGCAAGCGGCAAATGTTGGCTCACAAAAAGGCGATTCCGCGCATTGCCCTCGAAGCTGAAGAACGGAACAACTTCGGTCTGGATTTGCAGATCGTTCCCGTCGGAATTTATTACAGTCATTACTGGCATTTTAACCGCACGCTGATTGTGCAGTATGGCGAGCCGCTGAGTGTGGCCCGCTTCCGGGATGAGTATGCCGAAAACCCGCAGAAAGCAACCATCAGCCTGCGTGACGAAATTTACAAACGCCTTTCGGGACTGACACTCCAGATCAGCAGTCCGCATTATCAGGACTACGAAAACTTCAGGAGAGTAGTCGGGAAAGCTTATTCGGAGGGCCTGAATTTTAGTTCCAACCGGGTGGTGCAGCGGTTTGAGGCCGAGCGCAGTCTGATCAGTAAACTCGAAGAGCTGGAAAACGGACAGCCTGAAATCTTCGGCGAACTGCGTGCGAAGCTCACCGCTTATGTGGAGGCAACCAAACTGGCACATTGTCCTGATGAACGGCTGGACTATCTGGCTCAATCTTCGTGGGGCAAAACGATACTTAGGACGCTGGTCGTCCTGGCAACGCTGCCTGTTGCGGCCGCAGGTCTGGCATTCAATGTCGTTCCGTTTCTGTTTCCGCGGGTGACGTTGAGCCGGAAAGTGAAGGATGCGGCCTTTCTGAGTACCTTTTATTTTGTGTTTGGCCTGGTTGTTTTTCCGCTGTGCTACGGCCTGGCGGGCGCCGTTCTTTACGCGCTGACTGGTACATGGTGGGTTGCTTTTGGCTCGGTGGTACTGATGCCGCTCGTGGGGAAAGTGGCCTGGCAGCTCCTGGAGTTTTACGGCCGGGTGCGACACGAATTGGCTTTTCTGGCCGGAAGGCAGTCGTTCAGGAACACCGTGGGGCAACTGCTGGCACAACGGAGCGAACTGGTTGATTTGGTGCTTGAGGAGATAAAATTTGAAAATAGGGTGAAAATATAGGGCACAAAGTTAAACACAAAGCTTAGTTTTATTATTTTTGGGCGTTCAAAACGCGGAAACTCGGTGAAGGAAACCAGCCGCAGAAGACAAGCGCAAGAACATACCGATCCAAATAAGCGGGAGTAGCTCAGTGGTAGAGCATCAGCTTCCCAAGCTGAGGGTCGCGGGTTCGACCCCCGTTTCCCGCTCATAAAAAAAAGAGTCAGATTAGTTTCTGACTCTTTTTTTTATGAGTGTTGCCGTCTGGCGTGTTGTGTCCGGATTATTCCGGCAGAGGCCAGTCGTTTGTAGCTTTGTTACGCAGGTATGTTTCGATGTGACGGTCGGTCTTTGCTTCGTAGATGTCAGAGATGGTCAGGATAATCCCGGTTTCTTCCACATTTCCGAAATGGTCATTGATCACTGTCCCGAATGTTTTCATAGAAGGGCTCAGGTTCATGTACGAATTGATCAGCGGAGGGATGTTTTCGCCGAATTCGCGCACCTTTTGCGACAATATCTTGTAGTCTTCTTTGTACGATCCGCCGACAAAAACTTTTTCCATTTCTTTTACATCAATTCCCAGATCCAACGGATGTATCGGAGTTACCAGATTTTCGTTGTCGTTGAAGTACTTCTGTAAAAAATACATGATCAGGTTTCTGGCTTTGGTGTGGAAGTGGGTGTACATAGTCACCTTTCCGAAGAAGTATTTGATTTCCGGATGATCAACGATCAGAGCGCCCAATCCGTCCCATAAGTTGTCAAGTGCAAACAGCGCTTTTGCTCCGGCCTTGCTCGACTGGTAGTGTGGCTGAACAAATGAGCGGCCAAGTTCGAGGGTGTAAGGCAGGTATTCTTTGATGAATTTTTCCGAGAAGTTGAAGAGGTGGGTAGTTGCCAGTTGTACAACTCCGTGTTCGTTGACTGGCAGGTCGTTGCATAAAATGTAGCGGTAACCTCCGATGATTTCAAGGGCTTGCGGGTCCCAGACGATGAGTTGTTTGTAAGGATCGTTGCAGGTGTCATATTCATCAATGTCGACTTCTTCTCCTGTTCCCCCTCCTGCATCCCGAAATGTAATTTCTCTTACACGACCAATTTCCCGCATAACATTGGGTGAATCCTGATGTGTAATAATGTATATTTCGTTGTCGGCTTTGTTGGTTTTTCTCATTAGTTTGTCCGGTGTCAGTTCCGCAAGCAATGCTTCTTTTGACACTGGTGCAATGATGTCCTTCATACTGATTTGTCTGATTTTTAGAGGTACAAAACTAAAAAAAATCTCACAGAAATATTTTTTTCATTTAATTAATCTTGGCCTTGCTGCTGATTTGGTAACTTATACACTAAGTCCCTGATTTGATCAGCCCATTGCTCTGGTGTTTTGCTCTTGTCGAAGTGTGTATACGGAATTGGCTTGCCAAATGTGATTGTGAACTTCTGGTTTTTATGCCCGAAGGTTTCATCGGCCAGATAAAACATCTCAAGGTTCCATTTCATCCGGGAAAAAGTACGGAAATTGGCCAGGCTGTAAAAGAAACGTGAATTGTGTCCGCTTACGTGAACCGGAATGACATCGCGCTGGTATTCGATTGATTTGGCAATGAAGTGTTTCTTCCATTCAAAGTCCTGGATTTTGCCTTTGATGCGCCGCGAAGCAAATCCGGACGGGAAAATGAGTATTTGCTTGTCCGACGAGTAGGCTTCGTGGATTTGCCGGATGACATCTTTGCTGTGACCGCCGTGCTTGTTCAGCGGAACAAAAACCGGAGCCAGTTGCGGAATGCTCATCAGAACATCGTTTACCAGAGTAATCGATTGTCCGAGCAGACGGTCGATGTTGCACAATATTAACAATGCGTCGAAACCACCCAGAGGATGGTTGGATGCAAAGATGAAACGGCCCGAAGCAGGAATATTCTCTACGCCGATTAATGTCTCGTGCACGTTGAAATGTTTAACCATGCTTCGTGCAAATTCGATCCCTCGTTCGTTGCCGTGTGCCGCCAGAAGTTCGTTTATTTCGTCAATGTGCATGATGCGGTTGATGTACCGGTAGATAAATCCCGGAAGTTTTTTGGCGAGTCCTGGATTCTTTTTCAGGAACATTTCCCTGATGTTGATTGGCTTAACGGGCTCTTGATTTTCAGAATTCATGCTGAGCTTTCTAAATTAAAGGATGCCGAAAATATAAAATAAATATAAATGCTGTGTTATTGCATTTGTTTTTGTTGCTGGCTGGCGTTGGATTCGTAATGTCTTTTGGCTGAATGATGGGTTTGGGGTACTTCTTTTGGCGGCTTTTTGGAGATTTATCAACAATCAGCTTTTTGTTTTTTGTTAATTGTTTGTGATGATTACTTTTGCGCACCGTAAAAGTTTTATTAACGGATTTGTCTGGAGTTAAAATTTATTTTAAACAATTGACAATTAATTTCTTGTGTTGTTCGTTTTGGATTTACTCACATGTTATAAACAGTTTATTAACATTTATTTTTGTGTTTTTGTGTGACTGAAACGGACTGAAAGTGGAAGAGAGTGACTGAGTTTGATTGAATTTTACTTACTTTTACATTTAAAATAAAGATACTTGAAAAAATGAACTTCTCGGCGGAAAAAGAAGCAACCTTCGATGATAAAGGAAGGGTCGTATTGCCGGCAGATTATAAAAACGAAATGGGCGGCAATATTCCCGGTGGCCAGTTGGCTGTCGAGATAGATCCGTACGAGAAGTGTCTTAATATTTACCCGATGCCTGAATGGGAAAAACGAATTGCCCACATCAGGTCAAAATTAAACCGCGACAACAAGATGCATAGCCGGATGCTCGACATGTTTTACCGGAATTTTAAAATCATTCCGGTTCCTGAAAGTTGCCGGATGAATGTTCCGAACAACTTCCTGGAGAAAGTCGGGATAACCAAAGATGTTGTTTTTGCGGGGCAGGCCGACCGGATCAGGCTTTGGGATGCTGCTGAATACGACCGATACGTTCAGTCGTTTGATGATTATGAGGGCAATTATGCACAATTGTTTGGTAATGAAGAGGAGTAAAGGTGGAAAGAGATTATCATGTGCCGGTTTTGTTGAACGAAAGTGTCAACGGACTGGAAATTAAGGCGAATGGCGATTATGTTGACGTTACTTTTGGTGGCGGTGGTCATTCACGCGAAATTTTCAGCCGTTTAAAAGCTGGTCGTCTTTTTGCCTTCGATCAGGATGAGGATGCTGCGGCAAATGTCATTCATGATGAGCGCTTCTATTTCATCAGACACAACTTTAAATACATCCGGAATTTTCTGAAGTATTACAACGTCGGTCAGGTTGACGGTATCCTGGCTGATCTGGGAGTTTCATCGCACGATTTTGATGTCGCTGAGCGTGGCTTCTCGTTCCGTTTTGACGGAGATCTGGATATGCGGATGAACCGTGATGCCTCGCAAAGTGCTGCAGATATTGTAAATTCATTTACAGAAGATCAGCTCCGGACGATATTTCGCGAGTACGGAGAAATTGATAATGCCGGAAGGCTGGCCAGGCAGCTGGTTTCGGCACGAAATGCCAAACCGGTAAAAACCATCGAGCAGTTTAAAGACGCAATTGCGCCGTGTGTGCCTAAGTTTCAGGAAAGTAAATATCTAGCCAAGGTATTTCAGGCTTTGCGTATCGAGACAAACAAAGAAATGGATGTGCTGCACGAGTTCTTGAAGCAGAGTATTGAACTGCTGAAGCCCGGCGGAAGATTGGTCGTTATCACCTATCATTCGCTGGAAGACCGTATGGTTAAGAACTTCATTAAGTCGGGAGATTTTTCGGGGAAGCAGGAAAAAGATTTCTTCGGGAATGTGGAGTCTCCGCTGACGGCTGTGAATCGTAAAGTGATTGTTCCTTCGGAAGACGAGATCGAGCGTAACCCAAGGGCTCGCAGCGCCAAACTGAGAATTGCAGAGAAAAACTAATGGCAGAGAAGAAAGAAAATAAGAAAAAACGAGTTTCGGTAGCCGGATTTAAAAGTGTGCTTGGGGGCACTCTTTTGGCGAGCGAAAAGGTGACCAAGCAGTTGCCCTTTGTGTTTTTTCTGGCTTTTTTAGGAATCGGACTGATTACCAACAGGTATTGGACTGAAAAAACCATCCGGAAAATGGAAATGGTGAGAGATTCGCTCAAAGAATACAAGGCAGAGTCAGTTATTCATGAAACAGAACTCATGTATATCAATCGGCCTTCAGAAGTAACCAAACGGGTGATTGAACGGAAAATTGATCTGATCGAGCCTGTTGAGCCGCCCAAACGAATTGTAGTGAAAAAATTGGAGACTAAATAAATGGAAATCAGGAAAGCTATAACCTTACGATTCGGCATCGTCTATTTTGCGATTGCCTTATTCGGACTTGTTATAATTGGCCGGATTCTCATTATCCAGAATGTGGATACCGAAAAATGGAAAGTGATAGCCAGAGATTTGAAGAGCAACACAACTGAAATCTGGGCTAAACGCGGAAATATCTGTGCTGACGATGGTAGCATCCTGTCTACCTCGGTTCCGTATTATGAGCTCCGCCTTGATTTGCAGGCACCGAGGGTGCAGGAGGTTTTTGCCCGCGATTCGGAAATGTTGGTCGATGAGATGTCGGGTTTTTTCGGATTCTCAAAAGCTGATTTTCGAACAAGGCTGAAGGCTGCCTACGACAAAAAGAACCGTTGGTTCCTGATTAATCCCCAGCAAATCAATCACAACAAGTTTCAGGAATTCAAACTCCTGAAATCCATATCGCGGACTCATTTCGGATCGGGGTTGATTGTGGTTACCGAAAACAAGCGTATTCTTCCTCACGGAGATTTGGCGAGTCGTACAATTGGAGTGCTTAATAAAGGTGTTTTTGGTGGAATACATGGTGCCGTTGGTTATACAGGTGTCGAAGGCTTGTCGGAGAATTATCTGGCAGGGCAGAATGGTTTGGCGCTTAAGCGTAATTTCTCCGGAAGCTGGATCAATACTCCGTTGGTCGAGCCAAAAGAAGGGAAAGATGTGGTTACCACCATTAATGTAAACCTTCAGGATTATGCCCAGACTTCGTTGGGCAAACAAATGGAAATCAGTCAGGCCGAATGGGGAACTGCCATTGTTATGGAGGTGAGTACCGGAAATATAAAAGCGATTGCCAATCTGGGGCGTAAAAAGGACGGGACCTACGGTGAAACTTACAATTTTGCATTCGGGCATGCCGGTTGCAGCGAGCCGGGTTCTACCTTCAAGCTGATGTCGCTTATGGTTGCCATGGAAGAAGGGTATGTGGACACCATGGATATGTTTGATACCGGACGCGGAATGTGGGAGTATAAAGGACAGAAAATGCTTGACAGTGACTACAATAAAGGCGGCCACGGGATGCTTAGTGTGAAAAGAATCTTCGAGTTGTCGTCTAATGTCGGTATTGCCAAAGTTATTACTAAATATTACGAAGGAAGAGAAAAAGATTTTATCGACCGGATTTACAGTTTTGGATTGAACAAGCCATTGGGCTTGGGCTTTTTGGGAGAGGCCGAACCGTATATCAAATACCCGACCGATGCAAGCTGGTGGGGGCCTTCGCTGGCATGGATTGCACATGGCTACGAAATCAAGATTACTCCTATCCAGACACTCGCATTTTATAACGCGGTTGCCAATAACGGGGTGATGTTGAAGCCCAAATTTATTGAAGAAGTCAGGGAAGACGGAATTCCCGTCCGCAAATTTCCGTCAGAGGTGATCAATCCGTCGATCTGTTCGAAAGAAACTCTGGTGAAAGCGCAGGATCTGCTGAAAGGTGTTTGTTCCGAAGGAACCGGACGAAATCTCCGGAATCCGTATTATACCATAGCCGGGAAAACCGGAACGGCCGTAATTGCCGATGATAACAAGGGGTATACAAGAGGTGGAGCCAAGAAATATCAGGCTTCGTTTTGTGGTTATTTTCCGGCCGACGATCCGAAATACAGCATTATCGTTGTAATTGTCGGTCCTCAGGGAAAATTCTACGGAGGTTCGGTTGCCGGGCCTGTTTTCAGGGGGATTGCCGATAAAGTTTACGCTTCGTACCTCGCCCCGGCTGCCGATTCGATACCTCCTTACAACGAAGTCCCGCAGGTGAAGCCGGGATTGCGGGAGGATGTGATGCTCCTGGCTCAGGATCTGGGATTTAAAACTCAGGCGCAGAACCTGACTGCCGGGCATGTGGCAGTAGTCAGCGATACCATGACCGTTTTTATTAACGGATTAAATGATATTCCCGGTACCGTTCCTGATATCGTGGGGATGGGGGCCAATGATGCTGTTTATCTGCTGGAAGAGCTGGGTTTGAAAACTGAAATGAAAGGTTTTGGCCGGGTGTACCGTCAGTCGCCGGTTGCAGGGATGCCTTGTTCAAAAGGAGATGTGGTTTCGCTTGATCTGGGGTTTGATGAACTGCAGGTGATGAAACGGGATACGGCAACCGCCGGAGATACAATCCAGTCGCCGGCAGTGGCTCCTCCGGTGAAGAAACCCGCGGCGAAGAAGCCTGCCGCAGCAAAAAAAACGCAACAGAAATCCGCAGCAAAGAAGAAGACGACTCAGGCGGCCAAACCCAAAGCGAGTCCGGAAGCTATTGCCAGGTGGAAAGCTAAGGTTGCGGCACAAAAAGCACAGGAAAAGAAGAATGCAGCAAAGGCAAATACAACAAAACAAAAAAAATAACGGCAATGAAATCGTTAAAAGACATATTAGCTGGCATCAAAACGCTTGAAACCCGCGGAGATTTATCCGTTCTGGTTCGTGGTATTCAGTTTGATTCGCGCAAGGTGGAAACGGGTGATTTGTTTGTTGCTGTTAAAGGAACACATGTTGACGGGCATCAGTTTATTGGTAAAGCCATTGAAATGGGCGCTGTAGCGGTGGTTTGTGAAGATGTTCCTGTCAGTTTTCCCTCCGGAGTTGTTCTGGTCCGGATTGAAGGAACGCAGCCGGCATTCGGAAGGATGGCTGCTGCTTTTTATAATAACCCGTCGGCCAACCTGAAAGTTGTTGGTGTGACCGGAACCAATGGCAAAACAACCATTGCAAGTCTTTTGTATAAGACCTTTACCTTGCTCGGCTATAAAGTCGGATTAATTTCAACTATAAAATATTACGTCGGGACTGAAGAATTTCATGCCACTCACACCACTCCCGATGCTTTGCAGATTCAGGAACTGATGGCGCGGATGGTTACTGCCGGCTGTGAATATTGCTTCATGGAAGTCAGTTCTCATGCCATTGACCAGGACCGTATCAGCGGAATAGAGTTCGACGGCGGCATTTTCACCAATCTGACACACGATCACCTGGATTATCACCACACGTTTGCCGAATACCTGAAAGCTAAAAAGAAATTTTTCGATCAGTTGCCCGATACAGCTTTTGCGTTGACCAATGCCGACGATAAAAACGGTATGGTGATGCTCCAGAATACGAGAGCTGCAAAACAAACCTATTCACTCCGGACTTTGGCAAACTTCCGCTGCAAAGTGATCGAGAAACACTTTGACGGCATGCTCCTGAGTATTGACGGGCAGGAAGTGTGGACACACTTTACCGGAATTTTCAATGCCAGTAACCTGATGGCTGTTTTGGGGGCTACCATTCTGTTGGGAGTTGAGCGCGATGATATCCTCAGGATATTGAGTGAATTGCGTCCTGTTTCGGGGAGGTTTGAGATTATCCGTTCTCCGGAAGGAAAGTATGCTGTGGTCGATTATGCGCACACGCCGGATGCCATTCAGAATGTTCTTTCAGGAATTGCTGAAATACGCAGCGGAAACGAACAGGTAATTACGGTAGTTGGCGCAGGCGGAGACCGCGATAAAACCAAACGCCCGGTCATGGCGCAGGAAGCGATAAAACAAAGCGACAAGGTTATTCTGACTTCGGACAATCCGCGCTCGGAAGAGCCTGAGCAGATACTGGCCGACATGGAGGCCGGAATTGAGCCCTATCAGAAAAGCAAGGTTTTGTCGATAGTCAGTCGCCGCGAAGCGATTAAAACAGCCTGTATGCTGGCGCGCCCGGGCGATATTATCCTGGTTGCCGGTAAAGGACATGAAGATTATCAGGAGATAAAAGGTGTAAAACACCATTTTGACGATAAGGAAGTTATCAACGAATTTTTCGGTAACATTTAAAATTTATAGCATATGTTTTATCATTTGTATCAGCTTTTAAAAGATTGGGACATCCCCGGATTCGGAATGTTTCAGTACATCTCGTTCCGTTCAGGTGCAGCAATCATTGTTTCGTTGCTGATTACTGTCGGATTTGGGAAACAGCTGATCCGCTTCTTGCAGCGCAAACAGATCGGCGAGGAAGTTCGCGATCTGGGGCTTGAGGGGCAGTTACAGAAGAAGGGTACGCCAACCATGGGCGGAATCATTATTCTGGCGTCTATTATCATCCCGACCTTGTTGTTTGCCCGCCTCGACAATATTTACATCTTACTGATGCTGATTACCACCATTTGGCTGGGAATGATAGGCTTTGCCGATGATTACATTAAGGTTTTCCTGAAAGATAAAAAGGGACTGGCGGGTAAGTTTAAAATTTTGGGACAGGTGATTCTTGGAATTATAGTGGCAGCAACACTCTATTTTTCCGATGATGTGTTGGTGCGCGAACGGATGCTGGATAAAGACGGGCTGGTTATTAAGGAGATGGTTGTCGACAGTATTACCGGGCAAAAGGTGCTTCAGCCGCTGACCAGCGAAATTAAATCGACTAAAACGACCATTCCGTTCTTCAAAAACCACGAGTTTGATTACAGTATGCTGGTTTCGTTTATGGGCGAAAGCGCTAAAACGTGGCGCTGGCTTGTATATGCAATTGCCATTATTTTAATCATCACGGCAGTTTCAAACGCGGCAAACCTGACCGATGGAATTGACGGGCTGGCAACGGGAACTTCGGCCATCAGCGGAGCCACGTTGGGTATATTGGCCTATGTGAGCGGAAATATCATCTATGCCGAGTATCTGAATATCATGTATATCCCTAACCTTGGGGAGCTGACTGTTTTCATTGCCGCCTTTATCGGGGCTACCGTTGGTTTTTTATGGTACAATTCGTATCCGGCGCAGGTTTTTATGGGCGATACCGGCAGTTTGGCACTCGGCGGAATTCTCGCTGTTTTTGCCATTATCATTCGCAAAGAAATTCTGATCCCGATTTTGTGCGGAATTTTCGTGATGGAGAATCTTTCGGTGGTTATTCAGGTAACCTATTTCAAATATACCAAACGAAAATACGGCGAAGGACGCCGGGTTTTCCTGATGAGCCCGATACATCATCATTTTCAGAAACAGGGAATTCCGGAAGCAAAGATTGTAACCCGTTTCTGGATTATCGGAATCATTTTGGCGGTATTAACGATCGTAACCTTGAAAATGCGTT
Source organism: Prolixibacteraceae bacterium (assembly GCA_016788685.1). Taxonomy (GTDB): domain Bacteria; phylum Bacteroidota; class Bacteroidia; order Bacteroidales; family Prolixibacteraceae; genus Aquipluma. The sequence goes on from JAEUSS010000289.1 coordinate 10,411, forward strand.
AAAATGAATAAGCGTGCAGTCATATTGGGAGCCGCCGAAAGCGGTGTTGGTGCAGCCATCCTGGCCCGCAAACAGGGTTTTGATGTGTTTGTGTCTGACCTGGGAACCATTAAAGATAAGTATCGGAACGAGCTGACCGAAAGACAGTTTGATTTTGAAGAAGGCCAGCATACGGAAGAAAAAATATTAAATGCGGATGTGGTGATAAAGAGTCCGGGTATTCCGGATAAGGCTCCGTTGATTAAGAAACTGAAAGAAAAGGGCGTTCCTGTCATCTCTGAAATTGAATTCGCCGGAAGATATACTTCGGCGAAAAAGGTTTGTATTACAGGCAGTAACGGGAAGACGACCACCACATTACTGACCTATCACATGTTTCAGAAGGCCGGGTTAAAAGTGGGATTGGCCGGAAACGTGGGGCAGAGTATGGCCTGGCAGGTTGCCGAGAACGATTTTGATTATTATGTGATTGAGCTGAGCAGTTTTCAGCTTGACGGAATGTATGAGTTCAAAGCGGATATTGCCATTTTACTGAACATTACTCCCGATCATTTGGATCGGTACGAATATAAGATGCAGAATTATGTGGATTCGAAGTTTCGGATTACACAAAACCAAACGGCTGACGATGTTTTTATTTATTGTGCTGACGATCCGGTACTGAAACACGAAATGAAAACACGTAAACTGATGGCTCAGTGTGTGCCTTTTGGTTTGGGAGAACCTCCCGTTCTGGGGGCTGGTGTTGAGAATAACAATTTGATTATTAACTGGAAACAAAATATTTTTACTATGTCGATCTTAGATATTGCATTACAGGGAAATCACAATACCTACAACACAATGGCTGCGGGTATTTCAGGAATGGCAGTCAATATCAGAAATGAAAAAATTCGCGAGAGCATGGCCGACTTTAAGGGTGTGGAGCATCGGCTCGAACGCTTTTTGAAAGTTCATGGCATTGAGTTTATCAACGACTCAAAAGCAACCAATATCAATTCGACCTGGTATGCCCTGGAAAGCATGACGCAGCCAACTGTTTGGATTGTCGGTGGAATCGACAAAGGAAACGACTATTCGGAGTTGTACGATTTGG
>JAEUSS010000309.1 GCA_016788685.1 Prolixibacteraceae bacterium
GTCGTAGGCAAAGGTATCTTCGGCGCCCACCGACTTGACTTCGCGGTGCGGTTCCACCTCGCGGTTGTCGATGCCCCGCACAATGTGGTAGTAGAAGTGGCCCGCTTTGCCGAAGTGGTGAGTCAGTTCCGCTTCGCTCAGTTTCTTCAGGTCGGCGCCCGTATACAATCCCAGGCTGTTCATTTTTTCGGCGGTAACTTTGCCTACGCCGTAGAATTTTTCAACCGGAAGTTTTTCCATAAAGGCCTGAATCTTCGAGGGGCCGATAAAGGTCAGGCCATCGGGCTTACGCATGTCGGAAGCGATTTTGGCGACAAACTTATTGACCGAAATACCGGCCGAAGCAGTCAGTTGCAGTTCGTTCCGGATAGCCAGCCTGATTTGTCTGGCTATTTCGATGGCCGATCCGATATTCAGCTTGTCGGTCGTCACATCCAGGTAAGCTTCGTCCAGCGAGAGCGGTTCAATCAGGTCGGTGTAACGCGAAAATATCTCGCGCATCTTCCGCGAAACCTCCTTGTAAACTTCAAACCGGGGGCGCAAAAACACCGCTTTCGGGCAAAGCTGAAAAGCCCTTTTCGACGACATGGCCGAACGGATCCCGAACTTCCGCGCTTCGTAACTGGCCGTGGCCACCACCCCCCTGCGCCCGTCGGGCAAGCCGCCCACCACCACCGGTTTGCCCCGGTACTCCGGATGATCGCGCTGCTCGATGGACGCGTAAAAAGCATCCATATCAATATGAATGATTTTCCGTTTTCCGCCGTTACCTTTATTTTCCATGGAAGCCGATCAAGGATTGTGTTGCAAATATAACGACAATATCAGTGCCCGAAGCAAGTACGTCCGCCCGGCCTGTTTACCTGAAAAGTGCAGCCCTGATGGGTAGCTGGCCACAGCGGGAGGATTCCGCCGTTCGCGGATGGTCCCTGCGGGTTGCGGGAGGCTTCTGCCATTCGCGGATGGTCCCTGCGGACTGCGGCATGCTTCCGCCATTCGCGGACGGTTCCTGCGGACTGCGGCAGGCTTCTGCAATTGGCGGACGGTTCCCGCGGACTGCGGCAGGTTTCTGCCATTCGCGGACGGTTCCTCCAGACTGCGGGAAGCTTCTACAAACGGTAGATGGTTCCTCCGGACTGCGGGAAGCTTCTACAATTTGTAGATGGTTCCTCCGGGTTGCGGGAGGTTTCTACAAACGGTAGATGGTTCCTCCGGACTGCGGGAGGTTTCTACAAACGGTAGATGGTCCCGGGTGTACCAATTTTATTTATTCCGGAGCAACAATATATGGCCGGTGAATCATACCTTTAATGCGCATAATGCAATTGATTCATCAACCAGCTAAAATCGAAACAACCATGAGCAGAAGCTTATTCATCCTGCTGGCTTTCGTTTCCGGAATTTCAGGAATTGGCCAGGAAAACAACCGCAAACCAGGTTTAATTGCCAAAGGTGCCCAGGTTACCAAAGCCGGAAGTGGCTATCAGTTTACCGAAGGTCCGGCAGTTGCTCCGGACGGGCGCGTCTTTTTTACCGATCAGCCCAACGACAAGATTGAGGTGTGGAACGAAAATGGCACCATCACCACGTTTATGCAGCCCTGCGAACGCTCAAACGGATTGTATTTTAACCGGAAGGGCGAACTGGTGGCCTGCGCCGATCTGCATAACCGGCTGGTGGCCATTTCGATGGACAAACAGCAGCGTACCCTGGCCGAAAACTACAACGGACAAGCCCTGAACGCCCCCAACGACCTGTGGATTGCCCCCAACGGCGGAATCTATTTCACCGACCCCTACTACCACCGCAACTACTGGGAACCCGGGCGAAAAGAAGTTCAGGACACACGCGGAGTTTATTACCTCACACCCGAAGGCAAACTAACCCGCCTGATTGACGACTACAAACAGCCCAACGGACTGATCGGGACACCCGACGGGAAAACCCTTTACGTAAGCGACATCAACGACGGAAAGATCTGGAGATACGACATTCAGCCCGACGGAACACTGGCCAACAAAACTTTTTTCGCTCCTGAAGGCTCCGACGGAATGAGCATCGACAACCAGGGCAACGTATACCTGACCAACAAATTTGTTTCGGTATTCGACAAAAAGGGTAAAAAAATCGCGGCCATCGAAGTGCCTGAACAACCTTCGAACGTGTGTTTCGGCGGAAAAAAACGCGACATCCTGTTTATCACGGCCCGCACCTCGGTTTATACCCTGAAGATGAAAGTCAGGGGCGTAAACTAAACCGGTTTTCGGATGAGCCGAACTCCGCCCGGCGAAACGAAAGCAGCCACCTTCGGGCATTCATCAAGGTCCGAAGATGGCTGAGTATGATATCCCGTCCCGGAGAAGCAATCTGTCCTGAAACGGACTGCCTCGCCGGGCTTTTTTCACCATGAAATGCAGGTCACCTTTCGGAACGCCTGCGGCAAGGTTCAGAATACCTGAAAAATAACAAGGGCATACAGTATAAAACGCAAGTACCTGAAAAGAGCCCACGCCAGGTAATTTTTAAAATCGTACCTGATTAATCCGCAAGCCAGGCTCACCATCGAATGCGGAAGCGGTAACATGGCGCCGACAAAGACAAAAAAACCGCCCCACTTTCGCAGGTTGTTGATATGCCCGGCAACTTTATTCCCGATGTAATTTTTTACCGACGGAATGCGAAACAACTGGCGGCCCGCAAAATAAGCAATAATACCTCCAAGGTACGACAAGGTGGCTAAACCAAACAGAAATAACCAGGGAGTGGCAGACTTGGAACTCCAGGCAATAAATATTTCAGGAGGAAGCAGGCCCAGCACTGTTTCTGAAACCAGAAAAACGGCAAAAATAGCCGTAGCCGAAAAACTTTCGACCAATGTGTTGAGCAGCTCGTTAAAGTCGAAAAAGAAATACTCCAGCACCAACAGCGCAGCGACAAACAAAGCAATTACCACTCCGCCTTTGATTGCTGTGCTTTTTAAAAAGTCATAAAATTTTGTTATCCGGTAATACCGGTTCAAGACAATCATTTTCTCATACCTGCTCATACTATCGCCGTATTCTTTGTTTTTTATATAAGTCGAAGAGGTCGTCTTCGTCTTCCCCGTTTTTTACTCCGTTAATCAGCAGCGCCAGAAGAGCAGGAATTTCCGATTCGGTGAATCCCGATTTCAGGGCAATTCCGGTGGCCATCCGCATTTCATTGTTATCAATTTTTCCGTCGGCAAAAATCATTTTAACAACGTCATACAGCTGCGCAAAACGTTTTGACAGT
>JAEUSS010000316.1 GCA_016788685.1 Prolixibacteraceae bacterium
CGTTGCTCCGCATGATGAAAACATCATCGATGAAGTGTCAAAAGTAAAAGTGGCAGATATTAAATTTAACGGAAACAAAAGCCTGATTACAATTATGGGCGCCGATATGGACAGCCTGTTCCTCGAAAAGGTGAAAAGCGTTTCCATTTCTCCTGAAGTTGTTCAGCGGCAGAAAGATCTGAAAATTGTCTACACGCCGATTCACGGAACCGGGGTTCGCATGATTCCAGAGGCTTTGCGTGCGTTTGGATTCACCAATATCTTTAATGTTCCGGAACAGGACGTTGTTAGCGGTGATTTCCCGACGGTGATTTCGCCCAACCCGGAAGAACCTGCCGCCATGAAAATGGCTGTCGCCAGGGCTGTTGAAGTTGATGCTGATGTGGTACTGGCTTCCGACCCGGATGCCGACCGGATTGGCGTAGCCGTAAAAAACGACAAAGGCGAATTTATCATCCTGAACGGCAACCAGACCGCTTTGGTATTTATCTACTATATCATCAGCAAGCGAAAAGAAAGCGGAAAACTTCAGGGGAACGAGTTTATCGTGAAAACGATTGTGACAACCGAACTGATTGCCAAAATAGCCGGGCAAAACAAGGTTGATTTTTACGATGTGTTTACCGGTTTTAAATACATCGCCGAAGTGATCCGCGATTTGGAAGGACAAAAAGTTTACATCGGAGGGGGCGAAGAGAGTTTTGGATTTATGCCTGCCAGTTTTGTCCGCGATAAAGACGCCGTTTCGTCGTGTGCGCTGATGGCCGAAATTGTGGCCTGGGCGAAAGATCAGGGCAAATCGTTGTACGAAATGCTGCTCGACATCTACATGGAATACGGTTTCTCGCGTGAGAAAATGAAGTATGTGGTTCGTAAGGGAAAAACAGGTGCCGAAGAAATTCAGCAGATGATGGTAAATTTCCGGGCTAATCCCCCGAAAGAACTGGGTGGCTCAAAACTGAAAATCGTAAAAGACTACGAAACGCTGATTGCAAAGAATATCATTTCAGGAGAAGAAACTGCGATAAACCAGAAATCAACCTCAAATGTGTTGCAGTTTTTTACCGAAGACGGAACCAAAATATCGGTTCGTCCTTCAGGAACAGAACCTAAAATCAAATTTTATTTTGAGGTGGCCGGAGAATTAGCGAACCGTGCTGATTATGATGCAGTGGAGGCGAAGGCTGATGAGCGGATAGATGCAATCATGAAAGAGCTGGATCTGTAGTTCTTTCCGGAGCAAACCTGAATTTCAACTATAATTGACATACAACACAAATAAATCAACTAAAAACTAAATCAAATGAAACGTGTATTTCTTTCAGTAGTTGGTGTTTTGGCAATTACTGCAGCTTTTGCCCAAGGGCGTACTGATTTTCCGATGAAACCTGAAATGACGGAAATCTGGGATCCGGAAGTTGCGGCAGTTACTCCCGGTGCGACTCCGGTTGATGCTCCGTCGGATGCTGTTGTTCTTTTTGACGGCACAAGCCTGAGTCCGGAGTGGACCAACGGCGAGGGTAACGAACCTGCCTGGAATGTGGCCGACGGATGCGCTACGGTTGTCAGAGGCAAGGGCATCATCAAAACCAAACGTCAGTTCAACGATTTTCAGCTTCACATTGAATGGCGCTCGCCCTCTGAAGTCGTTGGCGAAAGCCAGGGACGGGGAAACAGCGGCGTTTTCCTTCAGGGTATTTATGAAGTTCAGATATTGGATAATTATAACAACCGCACTTATCGCAACGGTCAGGCCGGAAGTTTGTACAAACAGTATCCGCCGCTTGTAAATGCCTGCAAAGCACCCGGCGAATGGCAGGTGTACGACATCATTTATACGGCCCCGAGGTTTAATCCGAACGGAACATATTTTACACCACCGATGGTTACTGTCTTGCACAACGGCG
>JAEUSS010000337.1 GCA_016788685.1 Prolixibacteraceae bacterium
CTGAAGAAAATTCTTCTTTTCATGGGGTCTGTTTTACGATCGAAAGATACGCAGTTTAGCCGGATTTTCAGGAGGAATGTACAAAGGGAAATGCCGGGAGTGTTAACAATACGCGGTTTGGTTTGTTGTTTAAATTAAGGTTATGCCTTGAAGGTATTCGCTTTTTTCCGAATGGTTTTGTTATCTTTGTACAGCCTTGAAAAATGGGATGTAATAATCTGATAATTAGAAAATTTATTAATACAATTTAAGTTTAATTCTAAACTAGATCACATGTTTATTGATAAAGTAGTTGGTAGAGAAATTTTGGATTCACGTGGTAATCCAACCGTTGAAGTCGAAATAACCCTTGAGTGTGGTGCTGTTGGCCGTGCTGCGGTACCATCGGGTGCATCAACCGGTGAAAACGAAGCTCTGGAATTGCGTGATGGTGACAAAGGCCGTTACTTAGGTAAAGGTGTTCTGAAAGCGGTTACCAATGTAAATACCGTAATTGCCAAAGAAATTCTGGGCATGGATGCTTCGAATCAGGTAGCTATCGACAAAAAATTACTGGCGCTTGACGGAACAAAAACCAAATCAAAATTAGGAGCTAACGCAATGTTGGGCGTTTCATTGGCTGTTGCCCGTGCTGCTGCCGATGCACTTGACATGCCTTTGTATCGTTACATCGGCGGAACAAATGCAAAAACATTACCTGTTCCGATGATGAACATCATCAATGGCGGTTCGCATTCTGATGCTCCTATCGCTTTCCAGGAATTTATGATCCGCCCGATCGGCGCTTCTTCTTTCCGCGAAGGTTTACGTATGGGCGCCGAAGTTTTCCATCACCTGAAAAAAGTACTTCACGATCGTGGTCTGAGCACTGCTGTTGGTGACGAAGGTGGTTTCGCTCCGAAACTTGACGGAACTGAAGATGCACTGAACAGCATCATCAAAGCGATTAAAAATGCAGGTTACAAACCTGGCCGCGCCGAAGATGGTGGCGATGTTTCTATCGCATTAGACTGTGCTGCTTCTGAATTCTACAAAGACGGAGTTTACGACTATTCAAAATTCGAAGGCCCCAATGGCGCAAAAAGAACTTCAGCTCAGCAGGTCGAATTCCTGGCTGAACTGGTGGCCAACTTCCCTATCGATTCTATTGAAGACGGTATGAACGAAGGCGACTGGAATGGCTGGGTGGCTTTAACTGAAAAGTTAGGCGACAAATGCCAGCTGGTTGGCGACGATTTATTCGTAACCAATGTTGAGTACCTGTCAAAAGGTATCGAATTGGGCGCTGCTAACTCTATCCTGATTAAAGTAAACCAGATTGGTACCTTAACTGAAACTTTAGATGCTATCGAAATGGCTCACCGTGCCGGTTACACTTCTGTAACTTCACACCGTTCAGGCGAAACTGAAGATTCAACTATTGCTGACATTGCTGTTGCAACTAACGCCGGACAGATCAAAACAGGTTCACTGAGCCGTTCTGACCGTATGGCTAAATACAACCAACTGCTTCGTATTGAAGAAGAATTGGGTGCTTCGGCAATCTACGGATACAAAAAAGTATTGAAAAAGAAATAAGCTGAACAAGCTAATGGTAAAAGGCCGGATTCGAAAGGATTCCGGCCTTTTTCATGAGAACTGAAAGATAACTTCCGGGGTGGCTCTGCCTTTCCCCGTGAGTAAAATGAAACTAAATATGTACAGTAAAGACGAAGCAAAGCAGCTGCGGAAAGAATTCTGGATTGTATTTGCCCGCCGGTGCGAAATTGTTCCGGAGTTGCGCCACAAAAAGAAAAAATGGGTGCTGTACGACACCGGTCTCAGCGGTATTGACCTGAAATTTGACGTTTCGCGCACTGAGGCTACCGTAATGATTGAAATCAATAGCCGAAAGGAAGACCGGCGGCTGGAAATATTTGAAACGCTGCAGAAATACCAGAAGTTTCTGGAAGAAGGTTTTAACGAACCGCTGGAATGGGACTTTTGCTACGAACGAGAAAGTGGT
>JAEUSS010000344.1 GCA_016788685.1 Prolixibacteraceae bacterium
TAAGTAGCCGGCCATGAAGAAAAAAGGAAGAATAGAGGTAAAAGGGCTGTAAACCTCGTCCAGTTCCGGTTCGTTGATCTCAAAAACTGTGGCATTTGCATCCCGGAGAACATCCATGAGCTTGCCGGCACGCTCAGACAAAACGCCTTTGGAAGGATTGATCACAATTACCGCGGTCTTTTCTGCGGTCTCCTTATACCCGTGTTCATATTGGGTAAGCGACATGCCGACGAAAGGATACCTGGTCGATTCGCTGAGCAGAAGAGCTGCCTGGCAGGCCGTTCCGACATTGGGGCCGCCGCCGAGTATCACACATTTTACTTTCCCTTTCCTGATGTTTTTGAAGAGCGCCGAGCCAACAGAACTTCCGGTCAGTTCAAAATCGCCAAATCGCCTGTCAATCGCATCGAGTGCAGGTTTCACATCAAAACCATGCCCCAGGTACAGCGCGACAAGGGTATTGATAAAAGTTTTTGTTGACGAAAACCGTTCAGTTCCTGCCAGCAGCGGCACAACCTGTTTGCAGTTCGGCCGCACAGCCAGCGGCGACCCTAAATCGTTTACAACAGCTGTGTACTCCCTGAAGTACGAGGCGCAATTTAAAACATCAGATGTTCGCCCCGATTGTGATATCAGCACCGCATTGTCAAACTGTTTGAGCATCCGGATAAAATGATAGTATTCGCCAGCCAGTTCGGGAAATATCCTAACACCGGAATAACGAAGAGTAAGTGCCGCGAAATACGAACCTCCCATTCCGATATAAGGAACCTTGTCGGGCAGGATCAGGCCTTTGTTCTTTTCGTAGCAAAGCCTGGCCTGAATCGGAATATCATACAGTTCGTTTTCCACCGGGATCAGATTTAATACTGAAAGATACACAAAATAAACAACCGGTAACATCCGTTCAGGAAACAAAAAACCCCGCTTTACAGCGGGGTTTCGTATGTTTATTCACCTAACAGATGATTACTATTTCACCTTATCTACAATTGCTTTGAAAGCTACAGGATGATTCATTGCTAAATCAGCCAAAACTTTACGATTGATTTCGACATTTGCTTTTTTAAGCAGGCCGATGAACTGTGAGTAAGACAAACCTTCGGCACGAACGGCAGCATTGATACGCTGAATCCATAAAGCACGGAAGTTTCTCTTTTTTGCTTTTCTATCTCTGTAGGCATATTGCAAACCTTTTTCCCAGGTATTTTTTGCAACTGTCCATACATTTCTGCGGGCACCGAAGTTACCTTTAGTAAGCTTCAGGATTTTTTTTCTGTGAGCCCGTGATGCAACTGCATTTACTGATCTTGGCATAAAACTGATTTTAGAATGGTTAGCGCTCCGAACTCCGGAGTCTTCAAGCTAATTCATTCGATTAATTACTTAATTAAATTACGTTGAAAAGAAAACTACACTAGATAGTCAACATCGCTTTAACATTAGGCACGTCAGCCTTATCAACGGTTCCCCAATAGGTCAGGTTGCGTTTACGCTTGGTGCTTTTTTTTGTCAAAATGTGACTTTTGAAGGCATGTTTTCTTTTAATTTTTCCGGTGCCGGTTAATTTAAACCTTTTTTTTGCGCCGGAGATCGTCTTCATTTTTGGCATCTTCCTAAAATTAATGTATGTAAGAAATTTATTTCTTCTTTTTAGGTGAAATAAACATGGTCATTCGTTTTCCTTCAAGCTGTGGTAACTGCTCAACCTTACCAATTTCTTCCAGTTCCTGGGCAAACTTCAGCAACAAAATCTCGCCTTGTTCTTTGAACAAAATGGAGCGCCCTTTAAAAAACACATAGGCCTTAACCTTTGCGCCTTCCTGAAGAAATTTTTCAGCGTGCCGCATTTTAAACTGGAAATCATGTTCATCGGTATTCGGACCGAATCGGATTTCCTTAACTACGACTTGCACCGTTTTTGCTTTTATCTCCTTTTGTTTCTTTTTCTGCTGATAAAGAAACTTCTGGTAATCAGTTATTTTACAAACTGGCGGGTCGGCGTTCGGAGAGATTTCTACAAGGTCAAGTTCAAGCGCGTCAGCCATTTTTAAGGCTTCAAAAAGCGAAAATACACCGGGATTTTCGATGTTATCGCCTACAACCCGAACCTGTTGTGCACGAATTTTCTCATTAATTCGGTGCTGTGGAGCAACTTCTGCTCTTCCACCATTGTATGGTCTTTTAACTGCTATGGCCAATTCCTCCTATTTATTAGTTAACTATTCTAATTATTTAAAGATGACAATTGTTCTTTGACTTCGGCTTTTATGAAATCAACAAACTCCGGATGGCTCATCGAACCTTTATCTCCTTCGCCCTGCTTCCTGACCGAAACCATCTGACTTTCAGACTCTTGTTCTCCAACTATCAATAAATAAGGGATACGTTTCATTTCGTTATCCCTGATCTTGCGACCAATTTTCTCATTACGGTCGTCAATTATCGTGCGAATATCGGAATTATTTAGAAATTCTGAAACACTTTTTGCATATTCATTATACTTTTCGCTGATTGGTAACACAACAACCTGCTCCGGCGTTAACCAAAGCGGAAATTTACCGGCGGTATGCTCAATCAGAACAGCCACAAAGCGTTCCATCGATCCGAAAGGTGCGCGGTGAATCATTACCGGGCGGTGTCGTTTGTCGTCCGCACCGATATATTCAAGTTCGAACCGCTCCGGAAGGTTATAATCTACCTGAATAGTCCCCAACTGCCAACTACGTCCGAGCGCGTCTTTCACCATAAAATCAAGTTTCGGCCCGTAGAATGCTGCTTCTCCCAATACAGTTACCGTTTTCAGGCCCTTTTCGGCAGAAGCTTCAATAATTGCCTGCTCGGCTTTGTCCCAGTTTTCGACCGAGCCAATGTACTTTTCAGGTTTATTCGGATCGCGCAAAGATATCTGAGCTGAATAATTCTCGAAATTCAGAGCTTTAAAGATGATAAAAATGATGTCGATAACCTTTTTGAACTCGTCTTTAATCTGATCGGGGCGACAGAAAAGATGGGCATCATCCTGAGTAAACCCGCGGACGCGGGTTAAACCATGCAACTCACCGCTCTGTTCATAACGGTAAACAGTTCCGAACTCAGCAAATCTGACCGGAAGATCTTTGTATGAACGTGGTTTAAATTTATATAACTCGCAGTGGTGAGGACAGTTCATCGGCTTCAGCATGTATTCTTCACCTTCTGCCGGAGTTTTAATGGTTTGAAATGAATCGGCACCGTATTTCTGGAAATGGCCTGAAGTTTTGTACAGATTGATGTCACCGATGTGCGGCGTAATCACCTGCTCATAACCATATTTTTTCTGAACGCGTTTTAAAAAATCTTCCAGTTGCTGGCGCAACATGGCTCCTTTAGGCAACCACATGGGCAACCCTTGTCCGACATTTTGCGAGAAGGTAAATAATTCCATCTCTTTGCCAATCTTACGATGGTCGCGTTTTTTGGCTTCTTCAACCAGCACAAGATATTCCTCAAGCATTTTTTGTTTCGGGAAGGTAATACCGTATACGCGGGTCAGCATTTTATTTTTTTCATTTCCTCTCCAATATGCTCCGGCGATTGAAGTCAGTTTCACTGCTTTAATAAA
>JAEUSS010000440.1 GCA_016788685.1 Prolixibacteraceae bacterium
ATTACCTGATAGTTGGACATCATCGGAAATCTCCGCGCGTTGGCTATGATGGTGTGCGGTTCGGTATCTTTTCCGTACAGAATGGTTTGATTAAATCCTTTTTCTGCTTCAGTCAGAACATTATCAGTAATGTAATCGCTGATTTTGTCGATGAAATAGGTTTCTTCGCCCATCAGGAAATAGATGGGATGGTATATCTTTTTGTGCAGATTGCTGATAATTTCCTCAAAAGTCATTCTCTGGCGGTATATTAAAATTTCAGATGTTTAACCGATTCTCCGTTGTTTTTAATCTCGAGCAGTGCGTCAATTCCGGTCTCCAGGTGTTCCTGCACAAAGTTGTTCGAAACGATCTGGTCGCTGGCTTCTGTTTTTACACCCGTTGAAATCATCGGTTGGTCGGAAACAAGCAGCAAGGCTCCCGATGGAATCTGGTTGTAGAAGCCGACAGTAAAAATGGTGGCCGTTTCCATGTCAATAGCCATAGCCCTCGACTTTTCGAGGTATTTTTTGAAACGTTCGTCATACTCCCAGACGCGCTTGTTGGTAGTGTACACTACTCCTGTGTAATAGTCATGTTTCCTGTTCCGGATGGCTGTTGAAACCGCTCGTTGAAGGTTAAATGCAGGCAATGCAGGTATTTCCGGAGGTAAGTAGTCGTTGGATGTACCTTCGCTTCTGATGGCTGCGATGGGTAAAATGAAATCTCCTAATTTATTTTTCTGTTTCAGTCCGCCGCATTTTCCCAGGAAAAGTACAGCTTTGGGGTGGACGGCGCTTAGTAAATCCATCATGGTGGCGGCATTGGGGCTCCCCATACCAAAATTGATGATGGTGATTCCTTCGGCACTGGCATTGGGCATGTTTTTATTTTCTCCCAGAATCGGGACTCCGAATTTCTTCGCGAACATATCCACATACATATGGAAATTGGTCAGCAGAATCAGATCATCAAATTCTTCCAGAGGTCGTCCGGTATACCGCGGCAGCCAGTTTGCTACAATTTCTTCTTTCGTTTTCATAAAATGGTGTATGAAGGTATTTTTTTTAGATCCCTGAGTGCCTGAAATTATCCGTTTTGTCCAGTTAAGCATTCCGGAGAACTTCGGATTTTTGGGCGCTTCGAATTTTTTAATTGTTACTTTTATGCTCGGTTTTAACACAAAAATACAAACTTTGTTGGCTTCATCATGCAAAAACTGAATTTGCCCGAATATTCTTTCCGAATCAAGTCTCCGGAAGGTAAAACTTTAATCTTTGATTCGCTGCGGAAAAAATTTGTACGACTCACTCCGGAGGAATGGGTGCGTCAGAATTTTGTTCAGTTTCTGATTGCTGAGAAAAAATATCCGGCTTCGTTGATTGCCGTTGAAGCCGGGGTGAAAGTCAATAACAATCCACAAAGGGCTGACCTGCTTGTTTTCGACCGTGCCGGGAAGGCTGCGCTGGTTGCCGAGTTTAAGGCTCCGGAAGTGAAGATCAGCCAGCAGACATTTGATCAGATCGTACGGTACAATATGCAACTGAAAGTGCCTTTCCTGATTGTCAGTAACGGGTTGGAGCATTATTGCTGCCGGATCGTTTATGAGGATAATTCATACACGTTTCTTCCGGAAATACCCGATGCCGATACTGTGACCGGAGTGTAATCTGTTTTTGCGGGTTAATTCTGTTTCTTCAGAATCAGGTCCATTCGTGCAAGCGCCAGGTCAAAGTTGGCTGTGATGTTTCCAGGTCCGATCAAGGCGCTGATTCCTCCTTTTTCCAGTTCTTCGAGTACCTCAGGCTGAACTCCCGAGAGGATTATCTGGATTCTTCTCGACTTCAGGTCTTTAATCGTTCCCTTTAGGTTTCGCAGGCCCGTGCCGTCAATGAAAGGAACGTGCCGCATCCGGATGATCACAATCTTTGATGTGTGGCTGATGTCTTTCAAGGTTTCTTCATAGCGGCGGGCGGCAGCAAAAAAGAATGGTCCGCTGATCTCAAAAATTTCCACTCCATGGGGAATGTCAGCATAATTTTCGAGAGAATCTGACTCTGCTTCCATGGGAATGACTTTGCTCAGGCTCGACATGCGCTGCATGAAAAGTAGCGATGAAAGTACCACTCCGACTTCAATGGCAACGGTTAAGTCGACAAATACCGTCAGGATGAAGGTGCTTACGAGAATAAATATGTCGTATTTATGGCCTTTCAGGAGTGAAAAGAACGACTTCATTTCGCTCATGTTGTAGGCAACAACAATCAGGATACCGGCCAGACAAGGCATGGGGATCAGGATGGCCCACTGACCGAAGAACAGCATAATCAGAAGAAGGGTGATGGCATGTATGATTCCTGCAATAGGAGTGCGTCCGTTGTTTTTGATGTTTGTGGCTGTGCGGGCAATGGCTCCGGTTGCCGGAATTCCTCCGAAAAACGGAACGACCACATTGGCAACTCCCTGGGCTATGAGCTCGGTATTTGAACGGTGATTGCTGCTGATCATCCCGTCGGCGACTACTGCTGACAGCAGCGATTCGATGGCGCCGAGCAATGCGATGGTCAGTGCAGGCTGCATATATTGCCCCAGCTGGTCGAACTGGATGGACGGAAACGATAAGTCGATTTTATTGGGAATTGCTCCGAAAATACTTTCGATGGTATTAACCTCAATGCCAAATATGGAGACAATGAGTGTCATGGCAACGATGGCGATGAACGACCCCGGGATTTTGGGGATTAATCTTCCGGAAAAAACAGTGATAAGGATAGTGGCAATGGTTATAAGAACAGCGGAAGGATTAAAGTTTTGTATGTGATGGAAGTAAACTTCCCATTTGTCAATGAATTCGGCAGGAAGCTTATCCACCGGAAGACCCATTGCATCTTTTATCTGGGTGGAGAAAATAACCAGGGCGATACCGCTGGTAAACCCGACAATTAACGGATGCGGGAAAAATTTCAGGATGGAGCCCAACCGGAGGAATCCAAAAGCGATGAGCATAAATCCGGCCATGATCGTGGAAATCATCAGTCCGTCGAATCCGTATTTTTGAACGATCCCGTACACAATGACGATAAAGGCCCCGGTCGGGCCGCCAATCTGGACACGGCTTCCTCCAAGTAACGAAATCAGGAATCCTGCTACCACTGCAGTGATTATTCCTTTTTCAGGAGAGACTCCGGAAGCTACAGCAAAGGCAATTGCCAATGGCAAAGCTACAATTCCAACAATGATACCGGCAAAAATGTCGTCTGATAGATTTTTTGTAAGAAGGCCTTTTTTGAAGAGGCTCCATGTTTTTGGCAGAAAAATTGGTTCCATTTCAATCAAAATTTGAAGCTGCAAATGTACGCCCTATTCCAGAAGGTTGTCCTCAATATGCTGTTTTTTTAATTTTTTCGTAAAATGTTCGGAGGTGAATACGAAGATTTGTCAATTTGTCACCACGTTACAGTCGGAAAGAAAGTCTCCTGGTTTTACAGCAAAATCGTTCCGGCGGATTGGACGGCGCTTTGTTTATTTGTTTTGTTTTTAGTCGTTTAACTTCGGTTGTTCTCCCCCGAGCGTTTGCCGTTGTTTAGGGGGAAGTGGTGCAGTCGCTGGATCGAAGTCTGTCTTTTTTTATATTGGAATGATTGTTGGAGAACTTTCAGAAAAAACAACATATAAAGGGAGCAAGATGAAGAAACTGGAACGATCAAAGACCTCATATTTTTTTAGTGGCGTGTCGGGCGAAGTTTTACCTGCCGATATGGTCAGTATCATTAATTCGTATGTGGAAACCGAAAATCTGTATTCTTCGGCCATACGCGAAATAACGACCAAGCTGGAGAACCTGAATGATGAATTTAAATATACGAAAGACCGTAATCCGATTCATCAGATCAATAGCAGAGTAAAAACACCGTTGAGTATTTTCCGGAAACTTCAGCACAGAGGTCTGGAGTTGAGTGTACAGTCGGCCCGGGAAAACCTGACCGATATTGCAGGCGTGCGCGTCATCTGCTCTTATATTGACGATATATACCTGATCGCCGATTTGCTTACCTCGCAGGATGATATTGTGGTAATCCGGAGAACGGACTACATCAAAGATACCAAGCCAAACGGATACCGCAGCTTGCACTTGATTGTATCGGTTCCTGTGTTTTTGTCGAACCGGAAGGAGCTGGTGAATGTGGAGGTCCAGATACGGACCATCGCTATGGATTTTTGGGCTTCCCTGGAACATGAGTTAACTTATAAACTTACCGACAGAAAGACAGAGTCCGTTTTGAAAGAGCTAAAAGAATGTGCCGATGTTATTGCCGAAACTGATATCAGAATGCAAAATCTGTATAACAACATTGCCAGGCACTGAAGTTAGTCGGCCGGGTGTATCGAGTCGGTTTTGCACCTCGTTAAATGTGATAATGGGGATGGGCATCAGAGGAACGGACAGAATGATTTTAACGCCTGTTCCCTGTTATCCGGGGGCGGGATTGAAGAATCGGGATGTTTAATTCATTTTCCACATACTGAAAATAGTAGTAGAGTTTGTGCTCAATCTCAAATGGATACTTCTCCTTGAAATCGTAATTGATTGGTGACCCCAATAAACCGGACATTCCGGAACTGCTGTTCCAGGCCTGTACGTACTGCGTGTTCCAGTTCTTGTAATAGTCGATGCTGTGATCCATTGCAGGCGATTTTTTTAGCAGATACCAGGTTTCAAATTCCGGATCGAAAACAACGAGTTCGTACTCTGTGCTGTCTTCCGGTTTTATTTCGGGAGTACTCACTTTTGACAATGGCTTTTGCACACTGCAGGCTGCAATTATCAACAACAGGATCAAAGGCAGCAAAGTGTTTTTTATTTCAGTCGGCATACAGTCTTTTTTTTAGGTGTAAACGGTTATTCCCGGGTCATTTTTTACAGGCAGAAGGCTGTTGGCAGAGGAACACTTCTTTTGTACGCATATTTGAAAAGCTTGTTTTCTTAAATTGAGCTTGCTGTAAGTCGGCCAATTACTGAATCTTTGAGATGCCTGAAAACCGGAATGAAAGTAAATTGTTAATTCAGGTTAAAGGACTGTATGTTATTTATAAAACCAATGGAAAAAACGGTACTTTTGTGTCCCGAAAATGTTCATTATTTAAAACGAATCTAAATTATGGCAACGTATAAAAAAACACTTTTAATGATCCTCGATGGTTGGGGAATTGGTGATGGTACTGCAAAAGATGTTATTGCTACAGCACCTACGCCTTTTATGGATTATCTGAATGCTAATTACCCACATTCGCAACTGCTTACTTCCGGAGAAAACGTAGGTTTGCCTGACGGACAGATGGGTAACTCGGAAGTGGGACACCTAAATATCGGAGCC
>JAEUSS010000480.1 GCA_016788685.1 Prolixibacteraceae bacterium
ATTATGGAAACACACAACGCCCGAACGCCGGATAAAAAAATAATTGCTTGCTTTAACGGTCACACGCACTGGGATTATGCCGAGCAAATAAACGATATCTGGTATATCACAATAACTTCAATGTCGTACCACTGGCTTGGCGATAAGTATCAGCATATCAGGTATAGTAATGAGGTTGACCAGAAGTATAAGTGGATCAAATATACTGCTCCGTTCAAAGAACCATTGTTCACTGTGGTCGAAATATCATCCGGCGGAACCATTAAAATAGCAGGCAAAAAGTCGGAATGGGTAGGGCCATCTCCCTGGGAAGTTGGTTATCCCAAGGAACTGAAAAAATACATGCGTCCGGCGATTTCAGGACGAAACCTGAAATTCGGATTGAAGTAGAATATCATTTCCTGGTTCAAAAGAGCCGGAGCGATTTACACATAAATGATCAGTTTGGGTTAATATTTGATTTTAGTTTCGGCTGATTATGTTCTATTTTTGATGAGAATATGAAAAAAACATCGATTAACGATATTGCCAGGCATTTGGGAGTTTCCAAAACGCTCGTGTCGTTTGTGCTTAACGGACGGGCAAAAGAGTTCCGCATTGGCGATGATATTGCCGCCAGAGTGCTGGAGGTAGCCCGGGAAATGAATTATCAGCCCAACCGTATCGCTCAGGGGCTGCGTACCGGAAAAACCAAAACCATCGGACTTATTATTGCTGACATCGCCAATCCGTTCTTCGGAAAGCTTGGGCGTGAAATCGAGCAGGAAGCTGCACTGCACGACTATCATGTTATTTTTTGCAGTTCGGATGAAAACCCTGAAAAGTCACGCGCACAGATTGCTATGCTGCAGCAAAGTCAGGTGGACGGATACATTATTTCGCCGCCAATAAACAGTGAAGAGCAGATTCGCTTGCTGGCGAAGGGCAGGATTCCGTTTGTATTGATTGACCGTTACTTTCCTGAAATAGAAAGCGATTACATTGTGGTAGACAATTATGATGCGGCCTACAAAGCTACCAGCCATTTGTTGGCTCAGGGGCGCCGCCGGATTGCCAACATAACGATGAACCTGAACCTGGTAAACATGAATGAACGTACCGAAGGTTATAAACAGGCGCTCCTCGGTCACTCCATTGCCGTAGATGAAAATCTGATTAAGGTTTTGCCGTTTTCGCATGATAACAAGGATGTTACGAAGGCTATTCAGGAATTGCTTGGCAGTACAGATGGAAGGAAAGCTGATGCGATCCTGTTCTCGACCAGTAAAATCGGAGTGATGGGTATCGAATGTATTTCGGCTTTGGGGTTGAAAATTCCTGATGATGTTGCTGTGGTCAGTTTTGATAATGCCGATGCTTACAAAATCTGTGTCAGCCCGGTAACGGTGGTCGGTCAGCCACTTCAGGAAATCGGGAAAACAGCCGTACAGATCATAATGGATAAAATCGAACATCCCCGTAATCCGGCCAGGTTTCAGCACATCAAACTGAATACTGAACTTATCGTCCGTAAGTCGTGCGGTTCATAAAATTTTTATAAATTAGCTAAATCGATTTAGTAATAAATTAAATATTTATAAATGACTGAATTGAAACAAGTTCATGAAGACCTCTATCTGGGCCTTGACATCGGTGGTACCAAGTGTGGTGTGGTAGTCGGAGATGCTTCGTTTGTCATT
>JAEUSS010000499.1 GCA_016788685.1 Prolixibacteraceae bacterium
CGAAATTATAATAATATATGTTAATTATGAGGAATTTAAATCGGTTATTAGTAATCTCAGTGATGGTGGGTGGAATGGCATGTACAAAAGATACCCCGAAATCGAAAACAATTGATCTGGCTGACCTGGATACAACGATGAGTCCGGCTGCCGACTTCGATAATTATGCCAACGGAGGCTGGAAGAAGAGGTTTCCTATTCCGGACGAAAAAAGCCGTTTTGGCTCGTTCGATCTTTTGGCAGATTCCGGAGAAGTTCAGGTTCAGACACTGATTACTGAAATTGCATCGAAAAAGCATGACCCGGGAACGGTCGGACAGAAGATCGCCGATTTTTACAATACCGGGATGGATACCGTAAAGATTGAAGCAGACGGCTTAGCTCCGGTGCAACCGCTGTTCGATCAGATCAGCGCTATTCAGGGAAAATACGATGTGATGAAGGTGGTTTCTGATTTTCATACCAAGGGCATCTTCCCAATGTTTTCGTTTTTCTCGGATGCTGATCAGAAAAATTCGGAAATGGTTGTCGCTTACCTGTATCAGGGCGGACTCGGAATGCCCGACCGCGACTATTACATGAAGGATGATGAGCGAAGCAAAGAAATTCAGGCGGCTTACCTGATCCATCTTCAGAAAATGTTTGTACTCACCGGTGCCGATGAAGCAACCGCTAAAGCAAATGCTGAGCTTGTTTACAACATCGAAAAACGGATGGCCTCGGCTTCAATGACGCTGCTCGAACAACGTGACCCGCATAAAATTTATCACAAAATGGATCTGGAAGGTCTTCGGAAAATTTCGCCGGAAATTAACTGGGGCGCACATTTTGAACGTATAGGACTACAGAATCCGGGCGAATTTATTGTCGGACAGCCCGATTTTGTCACCGAATTGAGCAAAATGCTCAGCGAAGTTTCGGTTGACGACTGGAAAATCTACCTGAAATGGCAGGTGGTAAACAGCCTCGATGCTTATCTCCCCAAGGTATTCGTTGATCAGGCTTTTGACTTCTTCGGAACAACACTTACCGGTCAAAAGGCTGACCGTCCTCGCTGGAAAAAAGTACAGGGATCAACCAACAATGCTTTGAGTGAAGCAATCGGTCAGATGTATGTTCAGAAGTACTTTCCGGCCGAAGCAAAGAAGCGTATGCTTGATCTGGTTGGAAACCTGAAAGTATCTTTAGGCGAACGTATTGACCAATTGGCCTGGATGAGTAATGAAACCAAAGCCAAAGCCCGTGAAAAACTGAATGCCGTCAACGTGAAAATTGGTTATCCGGACAACTGGCGCGACTATTCGGCACTTGAAGTTTCAACCGATTCGTATGTTGCCAATGTGCTGCGTGCCCGCAGTTTTGATTTCAAGCACATGATCGGTAAGGTAAATAGACCGGTTGATCGCACGGAATGGATGATGCCGCCGCAAATGGTAAACGCGTATTACAATCCGTCGATGAATGAGATCGTGTTTCCGGCTGCAATTTTGCAACCTCCGTTCTTTTTTATGGATGGCGATGATGCCGTAAATTACGGGGCTATCGGAGTTGTTATCGGTCACGAAATGACTCACGGGTTTGATGATCAGGGACGTCAGTATGATAAAGTAGGAAACCTGGCCGATTGGTGGACGGCTGAAGACGCCAGATTATTTGGTGAGCGGACCAAAGTGCTGGTCGATCAGTTCAATAATTATACTGTTTTGGATACCTTGAAAGCTGATGGCGAATTGTCACTGGGCGAGAATATTGCCGATTTGGGAGGTTTAAATGTTGCCTACCATGCCTTGAAAAAAGTACAGACAGGGGATGAAAAACCGATTGACGGATTTACGCCCGATCAGAGATTTTTTCTGGCGTATGCACACTTGTGGGCACAGAACATACGCGACAAGGAAATTATCCGTCGTACAAAGGAAGATGTTCATTCGCTGGGCCGGTTCCGTGTGCTGGGGCCGTTGCGCAATATGCCCGAGTTCCATCAGGCATTTAATGTGAAAGAAGGTGATTACATGTATCTGGGTGAAGCTGATCGTGCAATGATCTGGTAAAATACGCTCCGGAAAGAAAACAGAACGGGTGATTCGCAATGGGCAAATCACCCGTTTTTGTATTAAAACGAGTATAAAAGCATCAATCCAATGGTCCCGATTTGCGTTTTGCGGCCCACAAAATCAATCGGAGTGACTGATCGTAGGTCATGTAGTTCCACATCCAGTTGATAAAGATGAGCAGGCGGTTTTTAACGCCTACAATAGCCATCAGGTGAACAAACATCCAGGTCAGCCAGGCAGTAAATCCGCTGAATTTCAAAAAACTTAGGTCGGCAACCGCCCTGTTTCTGCCGATAGTTGCCATTGAGCCCCGGTCGATGTATTTAAATGGCTTTAGTTTTCCCTGATGTTTGAGGGTAATCAGGTTCCATGCCAGATTCAGGCCCTGCTGGATAGCTACCTGAGCTACCTGGGGGTGCCCGTTGGGATAATCGGGGGTTGACATGATGGCAACATCACCGATGGCGAAAATATCAGGAACACCCTTTAGCTGGTTAAATTCGTCAACCATTACCCGCCTGCCGCGGCCAATCAGTTCGGTCGGAAGCCCTTCCGGCAAAACCCCGCTGATACCGGCAGCCCAAATGACGGTATTGGTATTGATTTTCTGCCCGTCGGCAAAACTCAGCACGTTTCCGTCGTAATCCGTAACTTTGGTGTTGAGCATTACGTTTATGCCCAGTCGTTTCAGGTAGAATAAGGCTTTTTGCGATGCATGTTTTGACATTCCGCCAAGTACTGCCGGAGAACCTTCAACCAGACTGATTTGCATGGCATCAAAGTTCAGGTCGGGGTAATCTTTGGGGAGCACGAATTTTTTCATCTCGGCAATGGCGCCGGCCAGTTCAACACCGGTTGGGCCACCGCCGACCACTACCACATTCAGGAGTGTACGACGTTCGTTTTGGTCGCGTAAGGTTACCGCTTTTTCAAATCGTTGCAATAGCCTGTTGCGTAATGACATGGCTTCCGAAACTGATTTCATGGGCAAGGAAAATTCTTCCATGTTTTTCATTCCGAAGAAATTGGAGTTTACTCCCGAAGCAATTACCAAATAGTCGTACCAAACCGTATCAAGGCTGGTGTGGATTTCTTTTTTTTCCGGATCAACCGAATAGACTTCGGCTACACGGACATAAATGTCTTTTTGTTTCTGAAATATCTTCCTGAGGGGAAAAAGAATAGAACTGGGTTCGATGCCTGCACTGGCCACCTGGTAAAATAACGGTTGAAACTGATGATAGTTGTTCTTGTCGATGATGACAACCTGATAACCCGATCCGATAAGGTTCTGGGCTAACTTGAGACCTCCAAATCCCGCCCCGATAATAACAATTCGTTTTTGAGCCGTTTCCGGAATGTTTACTGGCATTTGTTTTGTTTTTTGTGTTATACAGCATACAGTAAACGTGTACCTCAGCTCAAATGTTTGCGGTTGGTAAAAATAAATAAGGACGAGGAATTACTGAAAAAACTGGGGAATCAGGAGGTTTAAATAAAGATTGCTTGCCGGGGACAAAGATCCCCTTTTTGAACTTATGGCTTTCAGCAGATGAGAATCGGACTCAGTTAAAAAACTTGAACATTCAGGTAACTTGTAATTTGTATTATGTCCTGAAGAACTCTACTTTTAATCGATAAACTAAAACGATAAAACTAATCCAATGACTCAGACAAAATACACGATCGGACTTGATTACGGTACCGATTCGGTTCGCTCATTGATCGTCGATGTGAAAAACGGCGAGGAAGTATCGAGTGCCGTATTTGAATATCCGCGCTGGAAAAAACAGTTGTATTGTGATGCTCCCAACAATCGTTTCAGGCAGCATCCGAAAGATTACCTGGAAGGTATGGAATTTACCATTGTTGAGGCGCTGAAGAAAGCTCGTCCCGGAGTTGCCGAAAATGTGGTTGGAATTTCGGTTGATACTACTGGTTCTACTCCTGTTCCTGTTGATGAAAAAGGGACTCCGTTGTCGCTGACTGCCGGTTTCGAAGAAAATCCGAATGCGATGTTTTTGCTCTGGAAAGACCATACAAGCCTAAAAGAAGCCGATGAAATCAATAAGTTGTGCAAAGAATGGTACATCGATTTCACAAAGTTTGAAGGCGGAATTTATTCTTCGGAATGGTTCTGGGCCAAGTTGCTGCATGTAATCCGTGAAGATGCCGGAGTTTACCGGGCGGCCTATTCGTGGGTCGAACATTGCGACTGGATTCCGGCAATGCTGACCGGCAATACCAACCCGAAAACACTGAAACGTTCGCGTTGCGCTGCCGGGCACAAAGCCATGTGGCACGAGGCTTTTGGCGGGTTACCTTCCGAAGAGTTCCTGGTGGCACTGGATCCTTTGCTGGGCGGATTGAGAGATCGCCTGTTTAAAGAAACATATACCAGTGACGTTTGTGCCGGACATTTAACTCCGGAATGGGCCGCGAAACTGGGTTTGCCAACCAGTGTGAAGGTTGGGGTAGGAGCTCTTGATGCCCACATGGGCGCAGTAGGCGCCGAAATTGAACCGCATTACGTGAGTAAGGTGATGGGAACTTCGACCTGTGACATGCTCATTGCTTCCAGGGAAGAAATGGGGGACAAACTGATCAGCGGAATTTGCGGTCAGGTGGACGGGTCCATTATTCCCGGTATGTTGGGGATGGAGGCCGGGCAATCCGCTTTTGGCGATATTTATGCCTGGTTTAAGCGGGTTTTGGTTGGCCCAACCGAGCAGATTATTGCTAAAAGTTCGTTGATTGACGAATCCACTAAAATAAAACTGATCAACGAAATATCTTCACGCATTATTCCTGAACTGACCAAAGCAGCCGAACAGATTCCGGCGGAAGAAAGCAGCATCGTGGCTCTCGACTGGATGAACGGTCGCCGCACTCCGGATGCCAATCAGAATCTGAAAGGTGTTATTTCGGGCCTGAACCTGGGGTCGGATGCTCCGCGGATTTTCCGGGCATTGGTTGAAGCAACTGCTTTTGGTTCGAAGGCCATTGCCGACCGTTTTGTGAGCGAAGGGGTCCGTATTGACGGAGTTATTGCCTTGGGAGGAGTGGCCAAAAAATCGCCTTTCGTGATGCAGATCGTGTGTGACGTGTTGAATATGCCCATCAAGGTGGCCCGTTCCGGGCAGGCTTGCGCTTTAGGTTCAGCAATGGCAGCTGCGGTAGTTGCCGGAGTTTATCCGGATATTCCGGAAGCTCAGAAAAGAATGGGTGGCGGTTTCGAAAAAACGTATTTCCCGATCCCGTCCAACGTGGCCCGATATGCAAAATCGTATGCCCAATATGTTGCTTTAGGTAAAGTCATTGAGTCGGGCCTGAAATAGGACTCCGGACCATTACATAAAAAATTAAGAGTCAATTTGCAGCAAGCAGCTGTGAGTTGGCTCTTTTGTTTGGCTTAAGTTGAACGTGACGCAAAACACCGGTGAAAATTCATTGTCTTATTTCGCTATATTCCTTATTTTTAGACAACCTTAAAATCTGGCATCATGAATTCTTACAAAAATTATCCGTTGTCACGACGCAATTTTATTAAAGTTTCAGCAGCTACCACAGCCGGTGTTTCGCTGTTATCTTATACCGGTCACGCAGCCGGAAAGATGCCATCGCCGATGAAACGCAAGTTTGGCAAGTTTGATTTTGAAGTTACTACCCTTGGGTTGGGAGGTCAGGCTTCGCTGCAATGGACTCCCGCCGATGTTGATCCTGTTCCGATTATTCTCAAAGCTTTCCGGCTTGGAATTAATTATTTTGACACCTCTAACCTATACGCAGGGAGCCAGTTATACTACAATAAAGCTTTCCGCACCCTGAACCTGATCCCGGGAGAACAAAATTATAACGAAAAACTCCGGAAATCAATCTGGCTGACCAGTAAAACCTGCATGCGTTGGGGAAAACCAGGATGGGAAGAACGGGAAAACGTAAGCAACTGGTCAAACGGAATGCCGGATGTAAAGTGTGCGGTGGATGATCTGAAACGATCGCTCTCCCAGATTTTTGGCGACAACAAAGGCAATTATCCCGAAGGTGCTTATCTGGACATGATTCTGATACATACCTTGCACAATACGGCAGAAGTAGACGTTTTGTATGAAGGATTAGAGACTCCGTTGAATCCGGACGGGAATTTTGGAGCTTTGGTCGCGCTGCGGGACTTCCGTGACGGCACTAACCTGACGGGGATGAACCCTGAACATGAAAAGCTGATCCGTCACATCGGATTTTCGGGACATGCCAATCCTCCGGCGATGATGGATCTGATTCAGCGTGATGAGTACGGCATTCTGGAAGGACTGCTTGTTGCAATCAATGCCAACGACAAAACCAAGTACAACATGCAGCACAATGTAATACCCGTTGCTGCGGCTAAAGGAATGGGTATTATCGGGATGAAGACATTTGCCGATGCCGCTTTGTATCACAAGGAGCCACGTTGGTCGCGTGTGCCGGATGATGTGTTCAGGAAAGTGGGAACGCCTGAATTACCCAGTCGCCCGCTTGTTGAATATTCGCTGACTACCCCCGGAGTTCACACCCTGATCATTGGCATCGGGCAGATTGATGAGGATCCGATGAAATGTCAGTTGATTCAGAATTTTTATGCCGCGCAGATCGAACCGAACGGAATGCCCGAAAATGAAAGGATCCGGATTGAAAAACAGGCGATGCAGGTTAAAGCCAGCTCCAATTATTTCCAGATTGATAAAGTGGGCTTAACGGCGCCGTCCAACCTCCGGAAATCGGGGAACAAGATCGCCTGGGACAATGCTTTTGCCGGTGATGCGCCGGTTTTGCGTTACGAGGTGAAGGTAAACGGGAACAAGGTTGGTGAAGTGGAGCACAAACCTCAGATACTGAAAAGTATTCCTTTTACGTTCGAAATTGCACTCAAAGAGGGGGATAAAGTGGCCGTTGCTGCAGTTGATGAAAATGGAGGCAAGGCTGAGGCATTGTTGGTGTAGAACGGTTTATTCTGATGATAAATTTTGTGGTCATAAAGGAAATCAGCTGGCAGAGAATCCTGCCGGCTGATTTCCTTTATCGGAGAACCTTTGGGAATGATGATGGGCGGAGATTCAGGAGTCGACTTAAAAATCATTTCGTTTTTAGTCCCCCGATCAACACTTTTCTGTTACCCATTATTACCGAAGGGTTTAATTCAGGGTTCATCCATTTGAGCAGGCGCTCCATATCGGGAGAAGTCAGAACAACACAGCCTGCCGATGGATTGGTTGATTTTCCTTCGCTCAGGTGAAGAAAAATGGCGCTTCCGTTGCCTTTAATTACCGGATGCATGTTGTATTCGATGACCATGCAGTATCTGTAATCGTTTCCGCTTAAGAGCAGGTTTTCGTACGAATTGGCCTGAGTTGCACCCCTTATATGCCGGTTGTAATCATCCGAGTCGGGGTCATCGATCCATTTGTCTTCCGGAGTGGTCTGGATAAAAGGCATTCGGGTATTCACTTCATCGTCATAGCAAAACAGTTGACCCAAACGGAAAATGCCGGTGGGCGATTTTTTGTCACCTTCGCGTTTTTCGCCGGGAGCAGCAAACCCTTTGGCTCCGATACCTGCCGGCATCGGGGCCGAAGCTGCTACCCACTTTTTATTTTGTTTTTCCATAGCCACCAATGTTGCAGAGGAACTCTCAGGAGACTCGTTAAAAACAACGAGTATTTGATTCGTGTTGGTCAAAGATGCCGCGTTGTTTTTTACAATGCGGATCGCTTTGTTGATTTCTTTGCCATTTAGAGTGTTGTTTGACAGGCAAATAACCAAACCTGAAAGAACGAGTGCCAGTGCCCTTAACTTTACGATTTTCATAGTTCTTTTAAAATTACAGACAGCCAATTGTCAGTAGTTATGAAGTTATTGGCTAAATATATCAATTTCCCGTTATCCGGTTACTACCTGTTCTCCAAAAGAAACATATTCTTTTGATTGTTGGTTCAAAGCGGTTTTCTCCAAAGAACAATCTTTGGCCCTTTGACTCTTATCATCTTTATCTATCTTTAACTTTCCAATTCTAAAACTATAAACCATCATCTGTATGAAGAAATTAATCGGATTATTGGTTGTCACCGGAATGATTGTTTCCTGTTCGGCACCCAAAAAGGAATTTACGCCATCGTATTCAAAAGCTGATTTTGAGACCGAAGTAAACGGCAAAAAGACCACCTTGTTTACACTGAAAAACGAAGGTGGCATCATGGTTACCCTGACCAACTACGGAGCTAAAATCGTTTCGGTATTTGCGCCGGATAAAAATGGTGCTATGGAAGACGTAGCTCTCGGATTTAGCTCTATCGGAGGCTACATCAAAGGCGATGCGGGGCAGGGCGCAGTTGTTGGCCCGTATGCCAACCGTATTGCCAACGGACAGTTCGAGATTGACGGGCAAAGCTATCAGTTGCCGGTAAATAACCACAAGGCTTGTCTGCATTCGGGACCAGAAAGTTTTTATCGCCAGGTTTACGATGCGAAAGAAGTTCAGACCGATGAAGGACCGGCAGTTGAAATGACTTTGATGAGCGCTGACGGTGAATGGGGATTTCCGGGGAATAAAAATGTGAAAGTGACTTATACCCTGACCAAAGATAATGGTTTGAAGATTGATTACGAGGCAACAACTGACAAGTCGTGCTTCTTTAATTTAACCAATCACGTTTATTTTAACCTGAAAGGCGAAGGTATGGGCGACATTCTTGATCACGTGCTGGTGGTTGATGCCAACTCTTCAACAGAAGTCGGTGACTCAACATTAATACCGACCGGAGAAATCGTTGATATCCGAGGAACCGCAATGGATTTCACTACTCCGCACACTATTGGCGAACGCATTGATGACCCGATGACACAGCTTCGTTTCGGTGGCGGCTACGACCATAATTACATCCTGAACAAAGATCAGAACAGTAATGAAATGACTTTCTGCGCCAGTTTGTACGAACCGGTTTCGGGACGTTTCCTTGAATGTTTTACGACAGAACCTGCCGTTCAGCTTTACACCGGAAATTTCCTGAAAGGAGACATTATCGGGAAACGCGGAAATGCATACAATTACCGCAACGGTGTTTGCCTGGAAACACAGCATTATCCGGATTCACCCCATCATCCCAATTTCCCGAATACTTTGCTGAAACCGGGAGAAACATTGAAATCGACAACAATTTATAAATTCTCGGTGAAGCAGTAAGCCTTTTAATGAAAGGTTAAAAATATTATTAGTCAGATATAAAAGTCCTGGTTGTTTATTCAGCCAGGACTTTTTTTGTTTTTTTTTAGTTTTTCCGGTAGGGTATTTTGCTTTTCAGGACTATATACAACATCTAGGTTGAAAATGTCCGGATAACTAAGATTTTATGATTTAGAACTTGCTGTTTTGTGAATAGTTAGTTCGGGTGATAAAAATCAAAGTTATCCGTACATTCTCTCGAAGCAATTTGTTCAGCATGGCTGTTCCTGATGGGGAACTTTGTGTGCAGGACGATCTTTGAAAAATTCATTAAAACAGAAAACACATGAAAAAATTAGTTAGAAGCGGGTTGTTTTTGTTAGCAGGACTATTGGTTCTGGCAACTTCATGCAACCAAATGAATGATTCGGAAAAAGGAGGGAAGGGAACCGTGGTTCTGCAGCTTACTGATGCTCCGTTTCCGGTGAGTCTTGTTGATCAGGCGTTGGTGACGATTGATAAGATTGAAATCCGCTCAAGTGCGGCGGTATCAGCTCCTGGCGGAACCGGTGAAAATGAAGCCTTGTTTACCGTTTTGTATGAAGGCGAAGGTAAAGAGTTTAATCTGCTCGACTTGCGAAATGGTGTTACGGCCGAATTGCTGAGTATGGACATTGCAACCGGTTCGTACGATCTGATCCGGATGCATGTTGCCAAAGCCGAAGTTGTGCTGAAAGACGGAACTAGTTTTGATCTGAAAATTCCGAGTGGTGCAACCAGCGGTATCAAAATGAAAATAGTTCCGGAGTTGGTCGTTGAAGATGGCGTGCAGAGTGAGATTTTACTGGATTTTGATGTCAGCAAATCTTTTGTAGTACAAGGTAATCTTCATTCGCCGCACGGAGTTAAGGGATTTTTATTTAAACCTGTTCTTCGGGCTGTGTGTCAAAAGCACGGAGGTGTTGTTGCCGGGAAGGTTTTAGAAAACGGGACAACTACACCGATTGCGGAAGCTCACGTTCAG
>JAEUSS010000508.1 GCA_016788685.1 Prolixibacteraceae bacterium
TGGAGCCCGAGGAAGAAATTCAGGGTGCTTTTCTGGAAGAACTATCAGAATGCCTGCGCTCGTTCCTGCCGAAAACCTGCATCATGATCAGATACGATCTCTGCTGGGAATCATACTGGGCCAAAGACCAGGAATGCTTTGACGACTTTGGACACTGGCGTGGAGAACCGGAAATAACAGCACAGGAGCTGCGTTTCAACTTCAACACGACAAACTGGAATTTCAGGAAAGCACATTTTAATATCCTACCTTCAAATACTGTGTTTATAAACCTGCGGAGGAATACTTCAGGAATGCTCGAGAGCATGAGACCGAAGACAAGGTACAACATCGGCCTGGCCGAAAGAAAAGGAGTATCCGTCAAACTGATGGGTATCGATTCGCTGCCGGTTTGGTATAAACTATACCAGGAAACCGCCGTCAGAAACAACATCCACCTGAATGACATCAAATATTTTGAAGCGGTGCTGAATGCCAGAGCCAACGACTCTCAGTCGCCGACAGAAGTTCTTTTGCTGGTGGCCGAACTCGACAATATTCCCCTTGCTGCCATGTTCCTAATCATAACCGGAAACCGGGGTTCCTATTTGTACGGCGCATCCTCATCCGAAAACCGGAACTACATGGCAACCTATGCCCTTCAATGGGAAGCCATAAAAATCTCAAAAGAAAGAGGATGTACAGAATATGACATGTTTGGAGTTTCACCAACCCCAGATCCGTCTCATCCATTATATGGGTTATACAAGTTCAAGATCGGATTTGGAGGCAATTTATTTCACAGCATGGGTTGCTGGGACTATCCTTTAATTCCCGAGAAATACGCCATTTTCAAGTCTTCCGAACTGAACAGCAAAGGTTTTCACATTAACTAAACTATTCGGTACCGGCATTTTCTCCTGAACAGAAAGTGCCGGTATTGAAATGACTGCGCCAGAACCAGGTCATCTCCAAATTTGATCTACCGACAAACACCACTTCTGATTTCAGGACTCGCTACTTTCCGCACCGAACCCATATTTTCTCTTCGTCAATGGATATTTTCGCCGGAACAACCAGCTTACCAGGCTCTCCGTCGAAATGAAAAACCGGAGTATCGGCCAGCTCCAGTTCAATCTGCCTGGCCTGGTAATATTCAACAAAAGGAAGTTTCGATATAAATTTTGAAAACAATGCCACTGCCAAAACCGGCATCCACATTTTGTTGATTTTTTTGACCAGAACCACATCCATCAAACCGTCAGTCATGCTCGCCCCCGGGGCAATGAACGCGTTGTTACCAAATTGCGAAGCATTGGCAAATGTGATCATAAAGACAGATTTTTCAATCGGTACGCCGTCGATCTTCATCCGGATACGGAGAGGCTGATACAAAGCACTTTCCCTGACAACAAACTGTATATACCTCAGAAATCCGCGAATGGATGTTTTGCTCATTTGATCTGCAATATGGGCATCAAAACCAATTCCGCTCGTACAAAAGAAACGCTGATCATTAATTTTACACACATCCAGACACAGGTTCTTCCCTTCGGCCAGTGTACGCACACTCTTTCTCATCTGCATCGGGATTCCCAACTCGCGGGCCAGTCCGTTTCCTGAACCAATCGGAACAATCCCCATTACTGCCTGGCTTCCCACAAGTCCCCGGGCAACCTCATTGACAGTGCCGTCGCCTCCCACTGCAACAATCAAATCGAACCCGTCTGCAACGGCCTGCAAAGCCAGTTCGGTAGCATGGCCGCGATACTGCGTGAACGAGTACCCGACCGAATGCCCATGCTTCTTCAGGAATGGAATGACAAAATCAACAGCTTTCGCACCCCGGTGATGTCCCGCATGTTTGTTAATAATCAGAAAGATCTTCATGAGATTCTGTTGTAGCATTTCTTTAATTTTTTGTCATCGTGAAATAAAATCATCATGCAACACCTGCATATATGCTTTCGGAAATCTCAGATCGACAGAATCGGCATCCGTTGGTTTTCTTACAAAATCTCCGGCATTTTGGTCGAAATAAAATGTTCCCTCCGGAACCACATACCCCCAACCCGAATCGAGCATATAAAAAGCGTGCGGACTCGAAGTGAAAAAATCTTTTGAGAACCGGGCAGAATCGGGTTCCCAACCCAACTGACGGACCAGCGAAGTTCCAAGATCAGATTGCATGGTTATTGTTTCAATCCGTTGCAGCGAATCGACCACACCCCCCGACCAGATCAGCGGAATCCGGTAACTGGCCGGATCTGTAATGTCGGTTGGTCCCGGCTCCATGGTTCCGTGATCAGCAGTTACAATCAATAAAGTATTATCCCACAACGGCGATTTCCGGAATTCTTCGATAAACACGCCCAGGCAACTATCAGTATAGGCCACCGAATTCAGGTACTTCGCCTGGTTTGAATTTCCGTGAATTTTTGAAAACGGCACATCGAATGGCGGATGGCTGCTTATGGTGTAAATGGTTTTCATAAACGGCTCCTGCTCATTTTTCAAGTCTTCCGAAGCCCTTTCAAAAATATACCCGTCGGGAACTCCCCATTTCGACATTCTCCCCAGTTCCGATGCAAAATCAGATTTAGTCACCACTTTTTTATATTCCCCCTGAAGAACAAATGTTTTCAGGTTATAAAAATTGATATCGCCGCCATAGTAAAAAGAAGTATTATAACCTTTCCGGTTAAAATATTCAGGAAGCAGAGTGAGGCTCTCCGACTTTTCAGGATAAACCATGATGGAAGTACTCAACAGCGAAGGATATCCGCCCAGAACAGCGGAAATTCCGCGGTCAGAGCGATTTCCGGTAGAATAAAACGAAGTAAAAACGGTACTTTTTGTGCAAAGCGAATCTAAGGCAGGTGCAACTCCGTGCATCCCCCCCAAAGGAGCAATGACCTTATTTGAAAAACTTTCCAGAATAACCAGGATGACATTGGGCTGTTTCCCCGGATTGAGCGTGATCAGCTGTGGCCGGTTAGCCAAGGTACCAGCTTTCTTAAACTCGTCAAAAAGCCTGACGCTCTCTTCTTTTGACATGTATGCACACGGATTGGCAAGTCTTTTTCGCTTTTCGACTGATTTGGCAAAATTCCACAAGTAATTACTTGCCGCCTGATTGACATACAGTTTTGGACTGAAGGCCACCGAACTGAGATTTAGAGGTGAGGTATCAAATCCGCCGCGAATTGGAATAATCAGAGTAGCAACCAAAAACAACTGAACCGGCAAATAATACCAGCGAACCTTGCCGCCGGCAACAAACCCGTCAGGAAATATCTGCTTATAGATATAACTAAAGGCTATAATCAGCGCACCGGAGACTGCCAATGCAACGAAAAGATCTGTTAACGATACTGATGCGCCAATAGCAACCGGGTCGTTAATATAATTAAATACGGTAACATTTACCCGGGTTCCCCAGTGCGGATAAAGCCCCAAATCGAGCACCACCAGAACAGAAGCAATTACCAAAAAGAAGATGGTATAAATGCGAACAAAGCGATCAATAAACCCTGAAGGCAGAAAATAAACAAATGCAAGCAGCAAACCCGGCAGTAACAACAAATAAGATACAGTTGAAACATCCATCTTCAGTCCGTAGCCAAATATGCCAAGAATTTCGCCGAACGATAGCTGACCACTATGATCAATATTATAAATCAGGAATAAAGCTTTGGTCAGCCAGAAAAAAAACAGCCAGAAGACCAAATACTTTAAAAACCGTAATGTCTGATTAAGCCCAAATACAAGCATGATTCTTATCTAATTATCAAAAGACTGCAAATATAAAGAACTACATCTTCTGTTCTTTGTAATTCAGTCAATTAAAATAAATAAAAACGAAGCTAAAAGTCATTCACTCTCAAATCGGATCCGACACACCAATAACGCCAACACTTTACTCACCAACAAGCAGAACAAACAACTTTACAACAATAAAACATCAGGAATAAAAACACGCTGACACATTTTTTTTCCTAAACTGACTATCTGATATACAAGATTAACAAAACACTCTCCCAAAAACAAAACACTCTAATATTTCACACTACCCCCATATTTTAATCGAAAAATCTGAATATTTCAATCTTTTTGAGACAACACCCCCACTTTTAATGACACTTTGTTTGTTAATTTATCTTTAATTAACACACACTCCCTATTTCAACAAACCCATCGCTTTAAAAAATACATACTTTTGATCAAGCATATAAAAATAATGGGGTACAAACATTAAAAACACAACATTTTCACGAAATACCCCCACAAAATACAACACTATAACACAAAATTAACAAATAATAGAAGCCAACCCTAAAATTAGAAAATTATGAAAAAGAAAATTACCTTCATTGTCTTTGTACTATTTTCGTTTTGTACGCTTCATGTAAAAGCACAAGAAGAAAAGAAGGCATCCTTCTCTGTTGGAGCAGACATTTACAACAACTATGTCTGGAGAGGAAGCAAACTGGGAACAGGACCAGCCTTTCAGCCTTCTGTAAAATTCAACACTGGCGGTCTGACAATTGGAGTTTGGGGATCATTTGACGCATCCGGATATACCGAAGCCGATCCCTACATTTCTTATGCGTTCTCAAACGGACTTAGCATCGGATTGACGGATTACTATTTCCCCAGCCTTGGTGGTTCATTCGCTGCAGATTCAGCAAATGCCTATGAAATCAACCTCGGATTTGCTAAAGGAGGCTTAAGCCTAAGTGCAAATTATATTTTAAACGAAGCTGAACTTCCTGCCTCTGCCGGAAAAGATATGTATTTCCAGGCCGGTTATGCATTTCCAACCTTTAACGTTTCTGTTGGAGCTGGTGACGGATGGCATACTTCTGACAGTGAATTCAATGTTTGTCATGTCGCAATTGGCACCGGAAAAGTTATTAAAATCTCCGACAGCTTCTCAATTCCGGTTACCGGTCAGGTTATCGTAAATCCCGAAAAAAATCTACTGTACCTGGTTGTCGGATTTTCGCTATAACTTTTTCAATCATAATACCCTCACTTTAATACACATACTATCATGAAAAAAATTGAAGCTATTGTAAGAAAAACCAAGTTTGAAGAAGTACGTGCCGCATTACACGATGCCGATATCGACTTTCTCTCCTGGTGGGAAGTAAAAGGACAGGGAACTGCCCGTCAGGGACTGATCTTCAGAGGCATTGCCTACGATGTCAACTCAGTGGCCCGCATCTACATTTCATTTGTTGTTCGCGACATTAATGTCGAGAAATCGATCAATGCGATTCTGGAATCGGCCTATACCGGCGAGAGTGGAGACGGGCGGATTTTCATAAGCGACATCAGTGAATCTATCCGAATCCGGACCAAAGACCGGGGCGACGAATCACTCTACAACAAATAAAAATCAACCGACACGCAACATCATAAAAACAGCACTATGAAATTCAGATTTAAACCTATAGGGATGGCATTATCAGGATTAATCGCCCCCACCATTCTCTTTGCTCAGGAAACAGCAGCGGCGGCCCCCGAACCAACGCCTTATATAGATTTCGGAAACACAGCATGGATGATTGTAGCAACAGCCTTGGTTATGCTGATGACAATTCCAGGGCTGGCTTTGTTCTACGGGGGTCTGGTTCGTCAAAAAAACGTACTGAACATCCTGATGCAGTGTTTCATTTTAACTGCCGTAATCACACTCGAATGGGTATTCGTCGGATACAGCCTTGCCTTTAGTTCCTCAACCGGTGTCCTGGCACCATTCATCGGCGGTTTCGATTGGGCGTTTTTGAATGGTATTGGCATCAACGATGTAAGCCCCGCCTACATTTCGCAGGAAACAGCCCGGATTCCTCACCTTTTGTTCGTTTTGTTTCAATGTATGTTTGCCGTAATCACTCCGGCCTTAATCATTGGAGCTTATGCCGAACGTATTAAATTTCGTGGATTTCTTATTTTTTCAGTTTTATGGGCCACTTTCGTTTACAACCCGGTTGCCCATTGGGTATGGTCAGCCGACGGGTGGCTGTTTAAAATGGGAGCGCTCGATTTCGCCGGAGGAACCGTCGTTCACATCAATGCCGGAATTGCAGCACTGGTTATGACATTAATGATTGGCAACCGAAGAAACTACAACAACCACCCTACCGCACCTCACAACATTCCGCTGGTGGTCATCGGCGCTGCTCTGCTCTGGTTCGGCTGGTTCGGCTTTAACGCCGGAAGCGGACTGGCCGCCGACGGATTAGCTGTAAGCGCATTTCTCTCCACACACGTTGCCACAGCAACCGCCGCATTTACCTGGGCACTGCTCGATTGGAGCATAAACAAAAAACCAACTGTAATCGGAATTTGTACCGGTGCAGTAGGCGGACTTGTCGCCGTCACTCCTGCTGCCGGATTTGTCGGAGTGCCGGGAGCC
>JAEUSS010000540.1 GCA_016788685.1 Prolixibacteraceae bacterium
GTCGGTTTATCTATTTTCATCGAATGGAAATTTGTTGAATAGTCTTAACGATTCGGGGTGGGAGGGAGACTTCGGATTTGCGTTTTGTGTTTTTTTGTACCGGGAAACGAAGAGGTATTGCAGTTCAGGCATTGCCGGCTAACCATTTTGGTTGGCCGGCAATGTGTTCACTTTATTTCCACCAATGATAATAATTGTGCAGTCCGTCATACACAAAGCCGCATCGCGGATAAAGCTGATTGCCAATGTTGTTTGTTTTTTCAGTTTCAAGCATCAACCCGCAGGCATTGGTTTCTGTACACCATTCCTTACTCCTTTCGATTAATGCCACCGAAAGCCCTTTCCCCCTGTAGTCGGGATGAACAAACAAATCGCTGAGCAGCCATTGTTTCTCAAGTTTGGTGTAATGGAACAGTTTGTACAGTTGAACAAACCCTACGGCCTTGCCGTCGACGATAGCCAGGAATATGTCGGATTCGTTGTTCAGGAACCGTTGTTTCAGGAATGCTTTTCCCCGTTCGACATCAGATTCCTGACGGTAAAAAATCCGGTAGAGGTTGAATAATTCAGCCACTTCATTTAAATCTTCCAGGCGTGCTTTTCTAATTTTGTAGTCCATTGTTAAAATGATTTTGATTTGTGCAGCAAAAGTACAGGTCGGCAGGACTATCTTTAGCGTCCAGTTTTAACTTAACAGGTAGTCCAGTATGTTCCCGTATGAGCGCGTTATCCGAATTGAAAGAGAAACAGAAATTCCGGTTTACAGGCAAATAGCCATATCAGTAATCAATGCAATAAGGAATGGTACATTAAAACCAGGAACGATTTTACCCGGCAGCCGTGAGCTGGCTCAAAGGTTGGCCGTACACCGCAAAACAGTAATTGCGGCTTACGAAGAATTGGGCGCACAGGATTGGATTGTTATCGTTC
Organism: Prolixibacteraceae bacterium; assembly: GCA_016788685.1. Classification (GTDB taxonomy): domain Bacteria; phylum Bacteroidota; class Bacteroidia; order Bacteroidales; family Prolixibacteraceae; genus Aquipluma. The sequence goes on from JAEUSS010000540.1 coordinate 931, forward strand.
CAAGAAAACATGTTGCTGTGTCAGAAAGTATTCCGTTGCTTAAACCTCGGAAGTGGAACCCAAGTGATGCTTTGTCTTCATACCAAAATGATCTGAAGACTCCCTTTCGGATGGTTCAGGCTGAAGTTGATACGGATGAGCATTCGGCGGCTGCTGCGGATGTCATTATCGATGACGGTTATCCGGACATCAGGTTGTCGCCCGTTGATGATTTATTGAAAACTTACCGATCGTTAACATCCAGAAGGTATGCCGCAAAAAGTGCCAACATCGGAACAACCCAGGGGGCATTGAACCTTAGGCAAGAACTGGTCAGATATTTATCTGAAACCAGAGGTTTGAATATTTCGGCTGATAACCTGTTGATTACACACGGTGCACAAATGAGTATTTATTTATCGGCGCGTCTGTTACTGAATTCTTCATCGAGCGTGATTGTGGGCAAACCGAACTATCCTGTGGCGGATAAGACTTTTGAAGAAATTGGTGCTGAAATAATTGAGATAAAGGTGGATGAAGAAGGCATTGATACGGAGGCTGTTGAGGCAATCTGCAGGACAAAAAAAATCAGTGCAGTATATGTAATACCGCATCATCATTACCCGACAACGGTGACACTAAGCGCAAAAAGGCGGATGAAATTGCTGGAGTTGTCCAAACAGTTTTCGTTTGCCATTATCGAAGATGACTATGATTACGATTATCATTATGCATCATCGCCATATTTGCCGTTGGCGAGTGCCAATCATGACGGAAACATCATCTATATCGGTTCGTTCTCCAAGGTTCTGGATCCGTCTGTTCGTATAGGGTTTATGGTTGCCTCCGGAAATTTTATCAGACAATGTACGGCTTACAGAAGGATTATCGATGTGGGTGGCGACGGGTACATGCAAAACGCTTTGGCTAAACTGATCAGAGAAGGTGAACTCAAAAGACACCTGAAAAAGGCGAAAAAATGTTACCATCAGCGCAGAGATTTTTTGGAGCTTCTGCTGAAAGAAAAGTTGGGAAAGTATCTTTCATTTACCGTGCCTTCAGGAGGAATGGCTGTCTGGATAAAACTGAGACCGGATTTTCCGGTTAGTGAACTGGCGGCCGGTTCCCGTTTCCGGATAGTACGGATTGATCAGGAACAAAATGCGTTTCGGTTCGGATTTGCTTCTTTAGACGAACCCGAGCTGGAGTTGGCCGTTGAGCTTCTGGAAAAGCGGTTGAACGAAATGGAGCACAAATTACAGG
>JAEUSS010000558.1 GCA_016788685.1 Prolixibacteraceae bacterium
AACCATCAGTTTTAATGCTGAAGGGATATTCGCCCTTGAACTTGATCTTGCCGAAACCACGCTCGCATTTGCCGATTTTGATGGTTATCACGGGATGATTTACCTTGAACCGGGGAAGTCTTACGAAATTCTGTTTCCACCTAAACGGACATTAACCGAAGCCCGGAAGCGCAATCCGTTTGTAAAACCCGATCCGGTCTGGTTCGGTACCGCAGCCCCGAAAAAGGACGAACTGAATTTCCAGATTCAGCAGTTCGAACAAGCATACGTTGCGCTTGAAAACAAACATTTCGATCAGATATTTGTAAACGAATCCAAACCATTGGTGGACACCATCAAACAGGCGCTCGACAAAAAGTTCCCCGCCACCCAACTTCCTTTTTTTGAACTGCACAAACAATTCAGGAAAGCAAATCTTGAATTTGCGCTTCATCAGGGCAAATCTGCCGGGTTTATGGAATCATACTTCAGTGTTACCAAACCTGCCTACAATCTGGCAGCATATTCAACCCTGTTCAATCAGGTTTTCCTGAACTATTTCAACGTGCTGACACTTTCTTCGCACGGCCCGGAAGTGAAAAAAATGATCAATGCCTCGGCACTGCACAAACTCGATGAATATTTTCAGAAACAATTGCATTTCAATAGAGAATTAGCGCATTTCGTGCTCCTCAAAGCACTAAATGATGCCTATTACAACAAGCAATTTACCAAAACAGCCATCCTGAAAATGCTCGACCAGGTAAAAACCTCAGGCTGGAGTGCATACGAACAAAAAACCGCGCAACTGATCCGCGGCAAACTCACCTGGCTGGCCAGCGGCACCACTCCTCCAGTCATTGTTCTGAAAAACCTGAACGGACAAAAAATAAACTTTGACGATTACCGAAACTCATACATCTACCTGCATTTCACCGATCCGAAAAACACGATCTGCCGGCAACATTTGGATGCCCTGAAAAACATAATTGCCCGGTATAAAGAAAAATTAGTCGTTATTAACGTCATCTCCGACTCAAAGTCATTTAAGAACGACAACGGATGGGCAGGAATATTTGCAACGACCGAAGACAACATTGGAGAAACGTATAAAGTGAAAACGTTTCCCAACTCATTTCTGATCGGCAAAGACGGCAAACTGCTGCTTTCGCCTGCACCAAACCCGATTGACGGACTCGACCGCCAGTTGGGCCAAATTTTCAAAAGCGACTATTACAAAGAGTTGCAAAAAAAGAACAACCAGCAAATTAAATAACAGGCAAGGTGTTTATCAAAAATTCGCGAAGACTCAGATACGTATTGTCCAACACTAAGCTGAGTTCCGGAAGAGACATCCATTGTGCGGCTTCGATGTCTTCATCCTCCTGCGGTACGGGAATCTGATTTCCGGAACAGCTCATCAGAAACCACTTGGTTTCTTTCAGCACCAGATTCTTCGGAACCGGCAAGTATGGCGACCGGTAAATATGAAACGTAGAATCGAGCTGGCGGATGATTTTCAGATCCGACAATCCGCACTCCTCCTCTACCTCACGAATTGCGGCAACTTCAGCCGTTTCATCTGTTTCGATTTTGCCTTTGGGCAAATCCCAAACCCCCAACCGCCTTATAAACAAATACTTTCCTGATTCATCCAGCACAAGGCCGCCCGCAGCAGGAATTTCGGCAAACTGACTTCTGAAGTGATTCCAA
>JAEUSS010000044.1 GCA_016788685.1 Prolixibacteraceae bacterium
TCTGAAAAAAATTTACGCCCCGACTCCTTGTTCAGTGAATCGATGATATCGTCGACCTGCTCAGCCTGAAACCCAAACTCGCGGATCAGCTCAAACAGAATGGTGCGCAGCGGGCTTAGCGTTTGCAGCTTATTGATGTGAATGACTGCCCCCTGATCATCTTCGGAATAGACAAAAGTTTTGATTTCGCTCATTCGCTGCTGAAAAAGTAACCCGGTTTCGTGGAGGTTTCCGATAGTTTTCAGCGCATTTCTCCGGAAGGCAGGATTTACCTGCTCAAGTAAGGGAATAATCTCCTGGCGAATCAGGTTTCGTTTATACACGGTATCCTGATTGCTCGAATCTGTCCGGTAAGCGATGGATAAGCGTTGGCAGTAATCCAGAATTTCGAGGCGGTTGGTAAACAGCATCGGACGGATGATTGTTCCGGATTTGGGCTGAATGCCGCTCAGGCCTTTAATGCCGCTGCCACGTGAAAGGTTGATCAGGAAGGTTTCGATTACATCGTCCTGGTGGTGTGCAGTTGCCAGGTAATCGTAGTTGTGCTGGCCGAGTAACGAGTCGAACCAGGAATACCGGAGTTCGCGTGCGGCCATTTCAATAGAAATACCTTGCTGTTGAGCAAATTCTTCAGTGTTAAAGTGTTTCACAAAAAAAGGCAGATTATGGCGGTCGCAAAAATCAGCCACAAACTGTTCATCGCCATCCGATTCTAACCCCCGTAATCTGAAATTGCAATGCGCCACGGCCACCGGGAATCCGGCGGCTGTAAATAAATGCAACATCAGCATCGAATCGGCTCCGCCGCTCACGGCAAGTAAAATGCGCTGCGATGAATGAAACAGCTTTTCTTCGTGAAGGTATTTTAAAAATTGCTCAACCATATTTTTTGTTACAGGTTACGGTTTGCTGCTAATTCAGCTATCCGGACAATCACTTCAACTGCTTTTTGCATGGATTGTACAGGAACAAATTCGTAAGGACCATGAAAGTTATGTCCTCCGGCAAAAATGTTGGGGCAAGGCAAACCTTTCCACGAAAGTTGGGCTCCGTCGGTGCCGCCCCGGATTGCCTTGATTCTGGGGCTTACACCAACCTCCAGCATGGCTTTTTCTGCCAGGTCGACAATGTATTTTACCGGTTCAACTTTTTGTTTCATGTTGTAATACTGATCGGCCATTTCAAGCGTAACAGTTCCCTGTCCGTACCGCAGGTTTGCAAGTCCGCAGATTTCTTTCAGCAGATTTTTCTTCGCTTCAAATTTGGCCAGATCGTGGTCGCGGATGATGTATTCGATTTTAGTCAGTGAAACATCTCCTTCAAACGAGGTCAGGTGAAAAAAGCCTTCATATCCTTCGGTATGTTCCGGTCGCTGATCGGGGGGCAAAGCCTGAATAATCTGATTGGCAACCAACATCGAGTTGATCATCGTATTTTTAGCAGATCCGGGATGAACGCTCCGCCCTTTTATTGTTATTTTGGCACCGGCAGCGTTGAAATTCTCATATTCCAGTTCGCCAATTTCTCCGCCATCCAAGGTATAGGCAAAGTCGGCTCCAAAATTTTCTATATCAAAATGCAGGGTTCCCCGGCCTACTTCTTCATCCGGAGTGAAGCAAATCCTGATTTTCCCGTGTTTGATTTCCGGATGATTGATCAGATGCTCCATTGCAGTAACAATTTCGGCAATTCCGGCTTTATCATCGGCTCCGAGCAAGGTTTTTCCGTCGGTTGTGAGGAGGTCCTGTCCGAGGTATTTCAGGAGTTCAGGAAAATCGGCGGGTTTTAAAACAATATGTTGTTCCGGATCAAGAACCAAATCCTGTCCCTGATAATTGCTCACTAACCGGGGGGCTACATTTTCTCCGGAATAATCAGGACTGGTGTCCATGTGCGATATAAATCCGATGACAGGAACCGGGTGATTAACGTTTGACGGCAAAGTAGCCGTGACATAGCCAAATTTGTCGCGCGCGACCTCTTCCATCCCAATGTTTCGCAACTCGTCGGCCAGCTGGTCTGCAAAACCGAACTGGCGGTCAGTACTCGGGAAGGTTTCACTTTCAGGGTCAGAAGTGGTGTAAACCTGTGCATATCGTATAAAGCGATCGATGATCTGTTCCATTTTTTTGTATTAAATATCGTCTGAATTAAATTTAAAGCCCAGCCGCTTTCCTGTCTGAATCTTCGAGTGGTTAATTTCGGCATACATCTGGTCAACGGTGGCAATTTTAACCTGGTCGTAAGGAGGAACCAGCAAATCGAATTCAATAGCATACTGAACGGCCGTTTCAATGATTTCCTTCAGGTATTCTTTGGTTAATTCATCGTTGCCAAAATCTTTGACAACCTCACTGGACTGCCTTTTGCCCTCAACAAAGAAATGATTTTCGCGGTTCACAAAGATACGGGCAATCAGGTAGCCCAAATCCTCAATCCGGTTGTATTTAAACGAATCGGCCAGAAAATTGTAAATGTTAAAAACACCGCAATAGGAATTTGTAGGGTTAGCTTTGGTGTAGTCAAGTTTCCAGATCGGGTGTTCGCGGTTGAAAACAAATACATTGGAGTGCATGCTGAAAATAAGCAGATCGCCGCCAATCTTAAATTCAGCTTCAAACAGTCCTTTCTCCTGGTAAACGGGCAGTACATGATCTTCCACTTTATCTTTCAGTATTTCCCGGTATTCTTCTGCCAGCTCTTTTAATACCTCTTTCAGCATTTCGAAGGATCCGATGGTTTTCCGGTACACTTCCTGTTTTAGATTGGTTTTAAGAACGATGCCTTCCATCGGATTGGGATTGGTATTTACTGTGTCCATAGCGGCTGTATTATTTTTTCATAAAAATAAGAAAAGCAGCCAACTTTGACTGCTTTTCACGATTATGAATTTAAACTTTTAATAAGCCAGTGCAAATAAGACACGTCCTTTTGAAGGCTGTCCCGAGTAGATACATTTTCCGTCTTCCGGAACCTGGTCGAAAGGAATACACCGGATTGTTGCTTTGGTCTCATCCTTAATTTTCTGTTCGGTTTCTGCTGTCCCGTCCCAGTGGGCAGAAATGAAACCTCCTTTTTTCTGAAGAACTTCTTTAAACTCTTCATAAGTATCAACCGGAGTTGTCATTTCATTCCTGAAAGTGAGGGCCTTGTTGTAAATATTTTCCTGAATATCAACCAACAATTGTTGAATGTACGACTCAATTCCATCCATTGCAACAACCTGTTTTTCGAGGGTGTCGCGGCGTGCAACTTCAACCGTGCCATTTTCCAGATCGCGTGGTCCCAAAGCAATACGGACCGGAACACCTTTCAGCTCATATTCGGCAAATTTCCATCCCGGTTTTTTGTTGTCGTTGTTGTCATATTTTACCGAAATGCCCAAAGCCCGAAGTTTAGCCACAAGGGTGTCAACTTTCTCCGAGATGGCTGCTAGCTGCTCCATTTGCTTGTATATAGGGACAATAACCACTTGGTAAGGAGCTAGTTTTGGCGGAAGAACCAATCCGTTATCGTCGGAGTGAGCCATGATCAAAGCTCCCATTAACCGGGTTGAAACGCCCCACGAAGTTGCCCAAACGAAATCCTCATTGCCTTCTTTGGTCGCAAAACGAACATCAAAAGCCTTGGCGAAATTCTGACCAAGGAAATGAGAAGTGCCTGATTGCAGAGCTTTTCCGTCCTGCATCATTGCTTCAATGGTATATGTTTCGAGAGCTCCGGCAAAACGTTCATTGGCCGACTTGGCTCCTTTAATTACCGGGAGTGCCATAAACTGTTCGGCAAATGTAGCATACACATTCACCATTCGTTCAGTTTCTTCCAGGGCTTCCTGGCTCGTTGCATGAGCGGTGTGACCTTCCTGCCATAAGAACTCGGCAGTACGGAGGAACAGGCGGGTACGCATTTCCCAACGTACCACGTTGGCCCACTGGTTAACCAGGATTGGCAAATCGCGGTAGGATTGGATCCAGTTTTTATAGGTGCTCCAGATAATTGTTTCTGAAGTAGGTCTGACAATCAGTTCTTCTTCCAGTTTGGCATCCGGGTCAACGATAATTCCTTTTCCTTCCGGATCATT
>JAEUSS010000058.1 GCA_016788685.1 Prolixibacteraceae bacterium
GCTGGTTATTTCGTCCACTTTAACCCTTTTTGTCCTGGCAATTCTTGCCTTTTCCACTTTGGGGCGCAGTTTTCTCCCTGAATTTAACGAAGGTTCGCTAACCCTGTCGGTTGTCTGCAAACCCGGAACTTCGCTGGACGAAAGCAACCGGCTGGGCAACCTGGTTGAAACCGAGTTACTTTCTATTCCCGAAGTACAAAGTACAGCCCGCAGGACTGGCCGTGGCGAGCTCGACGAACATTCGCAATCGGCCAACAGCGCCGAAATCGATGTCAATTTCAAGCTCAAAGACCGGAGTGCCGAAGAATTTAAAGCCGAAGTCCGGAGTAAACTGGCCGGAATTCCGGGAGTTGCAGCTACTGTCGGACAACCGCTGGGGCACCGCATCGACCATATGCTTTCGGGAACCCGCGCCAACATTGCCATTAAATTATTCGGTACCGACCTGAACAAACTGTTTGCAATCGGTAATGAAATCAAAGGTCAGATTTCCGGAATCGAAGGCCTGGTTGATGTGAATGTCGATCAACAGGTTGAAGTTCCGCAAATTCAGATCAGGGCCAACCGCGACATGTTGGCCAGTTACGGAATCACCACCGATCAGTTCAACGAATTTGTCGACATTTCGTTTGGCGGCGAAAAACTGGCCGACATTTACGAAGGTCAGCGCCGCTTTGATTTGGTTTTACGCCTGAATAAAGACTATACCGAATCGGTTGAGGGCATTCGTTCGGCTTTGATCGATACGTACGATGGGCGGAAAGTTCCGCTGGAACAGGTAGCCGAAGTAGTCTCGGTATCAGGGCCAAGTGCCATAAGCCGGGAAAATGTACAGCGTAAGATTGTGGTTTCGGCCAATGTCTCCGGAAGTGATTTGCGCACCGTAGTCAAAGAAATTCAGCACAGAATATCCGGATCAATCGATTTTCCTGAAGGCTACCGCGTGGAATACGGCGGACAGTTTGAAAGCGAGGCCCGCGCATCGCAAACCCTGCTGCTGACCTCAGTTCTGGCTATTTTCATTATTTTTCTGTTGCTGTTCCAGGAATTTAAAACCTTCAGCCTGGCCGGAATTGTCTTGCTGAACCTGCCGCTGGCTCTGATCGGCGGCGTATTCGCCATTTATTTTTCTTCCGGCGTGTTGAGTATTCCGGCTATCATCGGTTTTATTACACTTTTTGGTATCGCCACCCGGAACGGGATTTTGCTGATTTCGCATTACAAAACATTGCTGATACAAGGGCACACGGTTCGCGAAACAGTAATTCACGGCTCTGTCGACCGGCTTAACCCCATATTGATGACAGCGCTGACCGCAGCTCTGGCATTGATTCCGCTGGCCATGAAAGGCGATTTGTCGGGGAATGAAATTCAGAGCCCGATGGCAGTCGTCATCCTGGGAGGCTTGCTTACTTCCACATTCCTGAATCTGGTGGTTGTACCGCTGGTATTTTTCATGAAAGAGGAAAAAGGAATAAAACCATTAAACAACGAAAAGTTATGAAATCGATAGCAGTAACGCTCTTTTCATTTTTTCTGACCCTATCGGCTTTTGCCCAAACTGATCTGGAAAATTTCCTGAAATCTGTTGAAGCCAACAACCTGAAACTAAAGTCATTCAGGCAACTGTCCGATACCCGGAAAATAGAATCGAGAACAGGGTTAAACCCTGAAAATCCGGAAGTTGAATTTGGATACCTGCCCGGTAATGTCGGCGATATGGGAACGATGACCACGATGAGAGTCAGTCAGAAGATTGAATTCCCAACCGTTTACAGCCAGAAGAACAAGCTGTCAAAACTCTACCAGAATCAATACGATCAGGAGTTTCTGGCCCAACGGGCTGCAATTTTAGGCCAAGCTTCCGCATTATATATACAACGCACAGCAATCCTGAAAAGCCAGAAACTGTATGCTGAAAGGCTGGCAAACGCACAAAAGCTCCTCCAGGCTTTCGAGCAGAAACTTGCCAGCGGCGATGCCAATCTTCTGGAGGTAAACAAGCTTAAACTGGAACTTTCTCAGGCAAAAAAAGAAGAATCACTTGCTGCAGCACTCCGCAACAAGGTCGATCAGCAACTGGCACTTTTCAATGCCGGACAGCCCATCGCCCCGGCTTCTGACCAGTTCCCTGTTTTTCCGGAAACCGGAACTGACGAATGGCTAAAATTATATCGCGAGAAAGATCCGGAACTGCGCCTGTTCGCTGAAGAT
>JAEUSS010000077.1 GCA_016788685.1 Prolixibacteraceae bacterium
TGCAACACCCCCTCGGCCGGTTTGGAAATCGCGGTACTGAATTCAACCGGATTTTTCAGGATCTTAGCCGCCAGTTCCCTGATTTTCTGAGGCATTGTAGCCGAAAACATCAGGGTTTGCCGGTCTTCAGGAATGTAACTTAAAATGCGCAGGATATCGTCGTAGAAACCAATGTCGAGCATGCGGTCGGCTTCGTCCAGAATCAGATGCTTGATTTTGTCAAACTTAACATACCCCAGGTTTAAGTGAGAGATCAGTTTTCCGGGAGTCGCAATAACGATATTGGTTCCTTTGGTAAGGGCTTTACATTCGGCATCCCAGTCAGAACCGTCGCGACCGCCATAGACCGTCACGGAGTTAATATTCAGGAAATAAGAAAAGCCCTGTACCTGTTGGTTAATCTGGATGGCAAGTTCGCGGGTAGGAACAATTACCAGGGTGCTCAAATCATGATTATCTTCATTGGACAGGTGATCGAGAATCGGCAACATAAAAGCCGCGGTTTTACCGGTTCCGGTCTGTGCGCAGGCAAGGATATCGTGGCCATCTAAAATTGCGGGGATCGTAAGCTCTTGTATTTCAGAAGCCTTTTCGTAACCCATATAGGAAATTGCTTCCAGTATTTTTTCATTCAACCCAAAATCTTCAAAACTCATGTGTATCAATTGATATTAATGTATTTACTCCTGTCAGCTGTACTAAATAAACCACTTCAAACCCGTTTTTATTCATTCGCTGTAATCCGAAACGCGGATTACAAGGATACACAGATACTGACTTGTTTTTCAGACATGACGTGCAAAAGTACTAAAACTTTATTAACTCTGACTTCAGACACAGCCGCTATCCTGATTTTCAGCACAAAAATCATTTATGCTGGTGCATTTGATCTCAAGACAATTATTTTAGCATTCATTCGGGAAAAAGATTTGCAATTCGTATTTTTGTGCCGTTAAAAAAATAAGCTGAATTAAGCTGTAACTAAAAAAATACTGATATGGGAAGAGCGTTCGAATACCGAAGAGCATCCAAAGAAAAACGCTGGGACAAAATGTCGCGTACGTTTCCGAAGTTGGGTAAAGCAATTACCGTTGCTGCACGAGAAGGTGTACCTGATCCGGAAATGAATGCCAAACTCCGCACAGCCATTCAAAATGCCAAGGCACAGAACATGCCGAAAGACAATATTGAAGCTGCAATCAAAAGAGCATCTGGAAAAGATGCCGAAACTTTTGTGGAGATTAACTATGAAGGCAAAGGACCTCATGGAGTTTTAATTTTTACTGAATGTGCAACCGACAATCCTACGCGTACCGTAGCCAACGTTAAAATGTATTTCAACAAAGCCGGCGGTGCTTTGGTACCAACAGGTTCGCTCGAATTCATGTTTTCGCGCAAGGCTGTATTCGAATTCCATAAAAAAGATGGAATGAACATTGAAGACCTGGAACTGGAACTGATTGATGCCGGGCTGGAAGAAATTGAAGAAAACGAAGGAACTATTTATTGCTACGCCGACTATACGAATTTCGGACAAATGTCGCAGGCGCTCGACAACCTGAAGATTGAAGTGACCAAGGCTAACCTGCAGCGAATTCCGAACACTCCGGTTGAATATACCGAAGAACAACTGGTGGACATCGAAAAGCTGATTGATAAGCTGGAAGATGACGACGACATCCAGTCGGTTTTCACCAATATTGCCTGATTCTTCAGCAACACATAAACAAACCGGTAAAGAACAAGTGATTGCACCGGTTTAAATAAAAGGTTCGCCGGGTAAATTTTGCAGAGATACAAAATTACCCGGCGAACTTTCTTATTTTTATCACCTCACACCCCAAAAGCAGTCTTCAAAACAAACTCTAAAAAAGTTAACCATGAGCAAGCGTGAACTCCGGAAATATCTGAAAGAGCTGAATAAAGAGCAGTTGGAAGATCAGATTCTTGATTTGTACAACCGGTTTAAAGATGTTAAGGAATACTACGACTTTGCATTCAACCCCAAAGAAAATGAGCTGATTGAACAATGCCGTTTTCAGATCAGCAAGGAATATTACCCGGTTGGAAGCCGCAAAGCAAAATTAAGAAGGTCGGTCGCTCAGAAATGGATCAAAAAACTCATCCTGCTCGATGCGGATGCCTCACTGCTGGCCGACGTCATGTTTTTCAATATCGAAATTGCCCAAACTTTTTCAGGAGAACACATTATCCGTCAGGAATCATTTTTTACAAGTTTATACAAATCATACGATGAGGCCTTACGGTTCGTATCCGAAAAAGGAATACTGGCCGAGTTCAGGGGAAGAATTGAAAAGATTGCAGGCGATGCCTGGGATCAGCAATGGCCCAACCGGAAGTCGTTCGAAGATATGGCTGATCTGTACCTCCAGTAACCGACCGATCGGATGTTTCGCCAAATTCATCAGAAAAATTATCTGAACAGCTTTTAGTTTGCCTCTAAAAAACGAAGGAGTTCAACCATACTGTCCTGATCGTCGTATTTTACTTCATGAGTTTTGGAGTATTCTTTTATTAAAGCTTCCTTTCCGCCAAACATCTTCGTCAGTTGCCTGATGTTCAGAAACCGGTTTGCTTTTCCGTCTTTCAGCAGCCAGTATTCAACGAAAGGTTTGGTTTCTATGCCTTCGGGTAGCTTCAGCTCATACATCTGCCCCCCCGAAAAATAAGACGAATAGCTGGTGGTTGCCGAAGTTTGGGAGGTTCCGCCGTAAGCAGCCGGTTTGCCGGGATCTTTCATTTTACACTTATGCGCAGCGAGCAATCCGTAGCTAGAATTGTATAAAAGTTCGACAAATTTATTATTGAGTAAGAAAAACTTCCGGTCTTTGATGTAAACCGTATCGACCATTTCCAACTGGCTCAAGGCAAGTTTTTTGCCTTGAGTGTCAAAAATCATCTCTTCCGTCAACGAATTATAGTTTAACAGAGCTTCGTTTTTCACTCCGTTTTTCATTAAAACAACACCTTTTGTAAATTCGGGAAACAGGTAATGAGTAACTTCCAACACTTTTACCTGAGCCGCTCCAGAGAGTGTCAATAAGCTTAAAATCAACAAATAGAAAATTCGTTTCATAACAAATAAGTATTGAGTTAGATTTTGGTTAGAGCCATCATTCTTCAATGATAAAATCAAAGTTATAATA
>JAEUSS010000109.1 GCA_016788685.1 Prolixibacteraceae bacterium
CGTTGCCCCAAACCCCAATCCCTTTTTGGCCTTCAAACCTTATTTTTCTTTTTTAAACCTTAGTAGCTGATGAGTTCCCCCATCCAAAAACCTTATTACCTTATTGGTTTTGTTTTGTCCTAAAGCCGGACGGGCTCTTCCTTTTCCATTCGATGAAAAGGAAGCAAAAATCTTGTCAAAACGAACCCTCCGCCGGGCGTTTTGACGGCCCGCGCACTTGCTTCGATCGTGATTTCCGGAAATTGACTAAAAAACCTGCGGATAAAACCACGGATGGCGCCCGCTGCGCCCGCAAGGACGGGGGGAATGAAGGATATACATTTTAATAAAAGGAGTCGTTGCCCCAAACCCCAATCCCTTTTTGGCCTTCAAACCTTATTTTTCTTTTTTAAACCTTAGTAGCTGATCGGTTAACCACACATCTAAACCTTATTTCCGGATTTGTTTGGGCTGTTGCCCGTCAGCTGAAGCAGACGGCAAAGGATAAAGGGCGCTTTGATGAGGCTGTTTATTGGCAGGATTATCCTTTGCCCTTGCCTGAAGGCAAGGAACACCGAAACAATACAAAAACACCCCGGAATGTCCGGGATTGACCTCGGAGAGGTCGCAGGTTTGTAGCTAACTAAGGATTGAAAACGCTGTTCGACCCCGGAAGGGGTCGTATCCCCGCCCGTATGATTCATTTTCTATAACCATTCGATCCCCCCGGGATCATTTCTGACGGCGCTTGCTGCTGTTGGCATCCATACTCCCGCTGAATTGTACCGACCTGAAACAAAAAATCCGGTAACCTTGCAGCTACCGGATTCGTTGGTGAATTTTTTATCTGTCAAAACCCTTTTAGTTGAACAACTCCTTGTTGGGTTGTGCGCCCATGGTAAATTCAAGGGTTCCGCCGTCCATAATTTCCTGATGCGTGATGTAAGTGCGGCCGAGTGCCTGTCCGTTCAGTTTTACTTCCTGAATGTATTTGTTCTCCACCGAAGCCAGCGGGGCTTTCATGGTGAAGTATTTACCCGGAGCCACTTCGATTTGGGCTTCCTGAACGATTGGTGAACCAAACTGGTAGATTAATTCGGCCGGATTGACCGGATAGAATCCCATCGCGCTGAAAACATACCAGGCCGACATCTGTCCGCAGTCTTCATTTCCGCATAAACCATCGGGTTTATCGGTATACATGGTTGTTTGTATCTGGCGGTTTAGTTCCTGGGTGCGCCATGCCTTTCCGACGTAATTAAAAAGGAAGGTCGTGTGGTGTCCCGGCTCGTTTCCGTGCGCATAGGCACCGATTAATCCGGAGATATCGTTTGAAGCCTCTTCGCCTTTTACCCCTTCTTCCACCTGAAACAGTTGATCGAGTTTGTTGGCAAACGGTTCTTTTCCGCCCAGTAACTCAATCAGGCCGTTCACATTCTGAGGAACCAGCCACAAGTACTGCCAGGCATTTCCTTCGGTATAATCGCTTCCATTGTGCTTTGAGAAAGCCGGATCAAACGGAGTCGTCCACTGTCCGTTGGTGAGTTTGCCGCGCATAAAGCCTGTTTCCTTGTCGAAATACTGCCGATAGCTTTCAGCTCTTTTGCTAAAATAAGCGGCATCTTCGGTTTTACCGAGTTTTTGAGCAACAGCAGCCACACACCAGTCGTCAATAGCCACTTCCAGCGATTTAGCAACCGATTGCTGAATCTGATCGGCAGGCATATACCCCAGTTTGTCGTACAATCCCATTCCATCACGGTCGTGCATGGACGTAGCTTTCATGGCTTCAAACGCCAGCTCGTGATCAAAGTCGCCAATTCCTTTTAATATCGCTTCAGCAATAACCGGAATAGAATGATTGCCCACCATGCAGAAGGTTTCGTTACCTTCGAGCTCCCAAACGGGCAGGATTCCGGTTTGTTTATACTGGTCGAGCATGGTTTTAACCATATCGTTTACGCGGGCCTGCTGCGTGAAGGTAAATAGCGGATGTAAGGCACGGTAAGTGTCCCACAACGAAAACACGGTGTAACGGTTGTAGCCTTCCGCCTTCTGCACATCGCCCTTCATGCCCTTGTATTCGCTGTTCAGGTCGGAAAATAAGGCCGGAGCCACCATGGTGTGGTACAAAGAGGTATAGAAAATGGTTTTCTGAACCGGATCGTTTGACTGAATCCTGATTTTCGCCAGTTCTTTTTCCCAGGCATCGGAAGCCGCCTGCGCGGTTGCCTCAAAATCCCATCCGGGTAACGAAGCATCGAGGTTAGCCAGGGCATTTTCAACGCTTACCGAAGAAATACCCACCTTAGCCATCACTTGTTTTTTGCCGAATTTCAGTGCACCGACCGTTCTGGCCTCACCACCGACATTAACAATTTCTGATTTGATAATCGGATCGGAAAAACGGACCGCAAAGAATACATGCTGATCGGCAGCCCAACCATGAGACAAACGCGAACCGGTAACCAACAGGCTGTCGGCTACCGTTAAGGAGGTTTGATAAGGTTTATCCCAGTTAATGGCAAATCCCAGGTTGATAATCAGGTTATTTTCTCCCGCTTCAGGAAACGAATAGCGGTGTAATCCGGCACGTTCGGTCACAGTCAGTTCAGCCTTGATGCCGTTATTTTTCAGGATTACACTGTAATAACCCGCTTTAGCCACTTCCTGGTCATGACTGTATTTTCCGGCGTAACGACTGACAAAATCAGCGTTTTTTTCGCCCTCCTGAAAGGTAATTTCGGAACTTACCGGAAGGAAAGAGATATCGGCCAGGTCGCCAATACCGGTTCCGCTCAGATGCAGGTGGCTGAATCCGGCCAGAATGCTGTCGGAATAATGATAACCCGAGCACCAGTCCCAGCCTTGGGTTCCGTTATCGGGACTCAGCTGAATTTGTCCGAACGGAAAAGAGGCTCCGGGATAAGTATGCCCGTGGTATGCTGTTCCGATG
>JAEUSS010000141.1 GCA_016788685.1 Prolixibacteraceae bacterium
GCTTTTTCGCATATGGTTTCAAAGGGGAGGTCGGCCCATTGTCCGGTAAAAAGTGTTACAGGTCTGCCCATGATATTTTTGTTTTAGCGGTTGTAAGAATATGGTGTGTTTTGTGTTACGAGTTTAGCCCGCAACCGGAAACACGAAACTATTTAAAAGGTACCCATTTTACATTGTCGTTATAGCCCGATTCAACTACGGCATCGATGAACTGCATGCCGCGGACACCATCCTCAACACCCGGGTAGTCGAGCCATTCAGGTCTGGGTTGTTCGCCGTTTAACCTGGCACGTAAGCTGTATGAGAAGTTGCGGTAGATGTTGGCAAAAGCTTCCAGGTAGCCTTCCGGATGTCCTCCCGGTGTGCGGGTATTGGCAGCAGCGGCCGATCCCATAAAACCTGTGCCGACACGGTAGATTTCCGTTGGTTTATTGGTCCATTTGGCAATCAGCGTGTTCGGTTCCATTTGGGCCCATTCCAACCCGCCTTTTTCGCCGTAAATACGAATGCGCAACGCATTTTCTTCTCCGGCGGCAATTTGGGTGGCTACCAGGACGCCTTTTGCTCCGTTGCCGAAACGAAGTAAAACCGAACCGTCATCGTCGAGCAACCGCCCGGGAACAAAGATGTTCAGATCGGCACAAACAGCAGTTGTTTTCAGTCCGGTAATGTATTCGGCCAGGTGATGGGCATGCGTGCCGATGTCGCCCATTGCACCGGCTTTTCCGGAGCGTTTGGGATCGGTGCGCCACGAGGCCTGGGCATTTCCGGCATCTTCCACTTTTGCCGACAGCCAGCCCTGCGGGTATTCGACCATGATTTTGCGGATTTTACCTAACTGCCCTTCAGCAACCATTTGTCTGGCCTGTTTAACGGCCGGGTAACCCGAGTAAGTATGGGTAAGTGCGAGCAACAGTCCTGTTTCCTTTACTTTGGCCTGAAGTTGCAGCGCTTCATCGAGGGTAAACGTGATCGGTTTATCAATGACGACATGGAATCCGTTTTCAAGGGCCATCATTGCCGGCCCGAAGTGTGCAAAGTTTGGTGTGACGATGGTCACGAAGTCCATGCGGTCGCCTTCGGGTAACCGGACTTCCTTTTCAAACATTTCCTGGTAAGTCTGATATACACGGTTTTCAGGAAGATAGTATGATTTCCCGGAAGAAAATGAAACTTCAGGGGTGATACTGAAACAGCCGCAAACCAGTTCGATTTGCCCGTCCATAAAAGCTGCCAGCCGATGTACGGCCCCGATGAAGGCATCGCTGCCACCACCTACCATGCCCATGCGTAATTTGCGAGTCATCATATTTGGTTTAATTAATTGGTTTATAAAATCAGGTTCCCGTTTTTCTTGGTTCGATAAAATTAGAAAACTTTTCATAATGGGACATGCAAATTGTCTAAAAAAACCGACCAGACCAGAATGGTTAAAAACAGGGCTGGGCTTGTGTGCCGGGAAACAGATTCTTATCTTCGGAACCAAATACTAAACTACACCAATATGGAAAGACGTTCATTTTTACGGCATACTGCCGGAACCCTTGCTGCTGTGGGGCTTGCCGGTTCTTCAAGTGTTTTCGCCTCCGAAGGGAAAACAACGAACGAGGCTCTGTTTAAGCTAAAATATGCTCCGGGATTCGGCACTTTCAGGGAACATGCCGGAGACGATCTGTTTGATCAGATCAAATTTATAAGCGATCAGGGCTTTCGTGCGATTTTTGATAACGGCCTGATGAAAAAGGAACCGGCAGTTCAGGAAAAAATTGCTGCAGAACTGGCCCGCCGGAACATGGATCTGGGGCCGTTTGTGCTGTACGCCGATTTCGCGGTAAAATCGATGGTGACTCAGGATCCGGCGATAAAAGAAATGCTGAAGAAGAAGATGGAAGAGGGAGTAGAATGTGCCAAACGTACCGGAGCCAAATGGGCACTGGTCGTCCCCGGACGTTTTGACGAAGGGCTGGAGTGGGATTACCAGACGGCCAATGTCATTGACAACATGAAAATGTGCTGCGAAGTGGTTGAAAAAAGCGGATTAATCCTGGTGATGGAACCGCTCAATGCCTGGACCAATCATCCGGGTTTATTCCTGACTAAAATTCCGCAAGCACACCTGATTTGTAAGGCGGTCAACCATCCGTCGTGTAAACTGGTCAACGACTTATACCATCAGCAAATCACCGAAGGTAATCTGATCCCGAATATTAATAAAGCCTGGGAGAGTACTGCGGCTTTCCACATCGGCGATAACCCGGGACGTAACGAACCAACTACCGGAGAAATCAACTACAAGAATGTGTTCAAATACATCCACAGCAAAGGATACAATGGTGTTTTATGCTGCGAGCACGGCAGAAGTATCAAAGGGAAAGAGGGAGAAGTTGCTTTTATCAAAGCTTACCGAGAAGTGGATTCGTTTTAAGATAAACGGATTGCAATAAACAGAAACGGACTGTAATTTATTACAGTCCGTTTCTGTTTATTGCAATGTCCAGGCTAAAATTTCAGGACGACATGTTTGATCGATTTCCGCTTGGAAGTGTAAACCACATGTACGGCCTGGTCTGAGGTTTGAATTACTGACGGATAACTGAACTCGCCGCTTGGCTGATCTTCGAGGACGGCCACGTCCTGCCAGTTTTTTCCGTCGGCTGATACCGCTGCATTCAGCTTGTTGCGGCCGTTCACCCATTCTTTGCCACTCTCCATCGGGTTATAAATTAAAACCTGCAACCCCGATTGAAGCGTAACGGCATCAATTCCTGAATTTGGGTTCAGAACCGGGATTGTGGCCATTGGGCTCCATGTTTTTCCCTCGTCGGCCGACCAGCTTTCCATGATGTAGTTTTGGTTGCTGCGCAGCAGTGCCTGAATTTTTCCTTCAGGATAAAGCAAAAGTGTTGGCTGGATTACTTTAGCGGGATTTTCCGGATCGATGCTGATCTTTTCCCAGGTTTTCCCGCCATCGGCGGAGCGTTCGATGTGTGAATGCCATTGGTCATCGTTCGTTTCAATGCTCGATGGGCTTAAAATTACGCCGGAAGGCAAAACCACCGGTTTGTTTTTGATAGGACCCAAAATTCCTTCCGGAAGTTTTTCCGGAGCCGACCAGGTTTGACCTTCATCGGTTGAATGAACAACCATTCCCCACCAGTCGCGTGGGTTGGGACCAACCTTGTAGTAAAGCGAGAGCACATTTTCAGCGGCTCTGAACAGTACCGGATTCCAGCACGGGTAACGCAACGAGTCACTTACTACTCCGTTCAGTATTTCAGTTGGGGCACTCCACAAACCTTCTTTTTTAAAAGCAGTCCATATACCAACATCATCGTTTCCTTCTTCGGTGCCGGCGAACCAGGCGCTCAGCAGCGAACCGTCTTTTAGTTCAATGATGGTTGATGCGTGACATTCCCGGAAAGGAGCTTCGCCGAAGATGTGCTCATTGGTTTCTACGGTACACGTGTTGGCATTGGGGCTGTTACGGCAGGAAAATGCTACAGCAGCTATTAAAAACAGCGTTGCAAGTCTCATGATTTATTATTTTTAGTTGGAAAGCAAAAATAGCAGAAGTTTGGAGTTGTCAAAGGCCCAGTTCTTTGAAAGCGGCGTAGACTTTGTTCGATTCGAAGCCGCGCCCGAGCGCAAATCGCATGAGCTTGTTCCGTTTTTCGTACGGATCTTTGGCCTTGACCGATCTGGCCTTGTCGGCGATCAGTTTACAGAGACCCTCCGAATAACGTTCTTCTTCAATCTCTTCAAAAGCCTGTTCAAGTATTTCTGGACTGATTTTTTTGGAGCGCAGCATAAACTCTATTTTTTGCCTTCCCCAATGATTAAACCGGTATTTATCTTTCACATAAGCCCGGGCGAAGCGCTCATCGTCAATGTACTTCTCAGAAATCAGTTTTTGGATGACGAATCCTGATTCTTCTTCTGAAAGTCCCCAGAGCCTGAGCTTTTCAATGATTTCAGAAGTGCATTTTTCCGATCTGCTGCAAATGAATGTGGCTTTGTTGTATGCCTTGTCTTGTTCCGGAGTAAGTTCCATTGTTTAAAATTGTACCTAAAGGTACAACTTCTGCCGAAGTCGGCCGTATTTTATGTGAATTAAAGAGAGAAAGTAATATTAAGCCAAGTTTAATTCAGAAACCTAACGGCATATAAATTCGAATCTAAAACTAAAATGTTCGATAAAATTAGTTTCTTTGTCGCTGAAAACTTTTGAAGTCATGAAACGAGCATGATTTGCTAAGCACACGCACGGATGAGAATTTATTATGCGAGTTCCATCCGGCAATTAAAAAACAAATTATTCACGGATGAAACGATATTTATTAATTGCTCTTACCTTCAGGCTGTCATTGGCTGGTTTTTGCGCATTCAGCCAGGAAGAAGCAGTAAAACCATTAACTTTTTCGGACGCTTATGAGCAGATGCACCAGAACAGCCATGTGCTGAAGCAGGCAGGCTTTGAGTTGCGTGAAAAGGAGGCAGATAAAAAAGCAACTTCCGGACTCAGAGCGCCGCGTGTTTTCATTACAGCTAACGCTATTCGGATGGCTGATCCGCTCACCCTCGACCTGACTCCGGTGCGTGATGCCATTAATCCGCTGTACGAGGTTTTGGGCAAATACGGCAACTTCTCCGGAGTCCCAAATCCTGATCCGGCCACTTCGGGAGTTATGCCTGTACTGCCCGACAATGTCAGCACACAGGTTATACGGGGAAAAATTCAGGAAGGACAAGCCAAAATTAATGCAGCCGAATGGGATAAAATGATTCAGGAAAAGCAATTTGCCGCGGTGAATGCGAATTTTATCTGGCCACTTTATACCGGAGGGAAAATTAATGCGGCCAACAAGGCCTCAGCCATTTACGAAGAGGAGGCCGGGCTCCATAAAAAGCAGAAAGAAGGTGAGCTGCTGAGCGAACTGGCTAACCGTTATTATGGCCTGGTTTTGGCCGAACAGGCCTGCAAAGTACGCGAACAAGTTTCAGTAGCCATGAAAAAGCATCTTTTCGATTCGGAGAAACTGAGCGAACAGGGGCAGATTGCTAAAGTTGAATATTTGCATGCCCAGGTGGCCCACTCGGATGCCGAACGCGAACTGAAAAAGGCCAGCCGCGAAGTTTCGATCGTGAGGCGGGCCCTTCAGAATACGTTGGCAACGGGCGATAGCGGCGAGTTTACACCCGCCAGCAAGCTGTTTGTCCTGAAAACAATTGAAGATGAAGAATTTTTTATCCACATGGCCCTGGCGAACAATCCCCAGTTGAAGCAGGTCGATTCGAAAAGAGAGCTGGCAGCAACAGGAGTAAAGCTTGAAAAAAGCAATTACCTGCCAACGGTTGCCCTTTCCGGAACTTATGATATGGTCAACAAAGATTTGTCGCCCTACGTCCCCGACTGGATGGTGGGGGTGGGTTTAAACTGGTCGCTTTTTGAAGGGAACGCCCGAAACCGCAAGCTGCAGTCGGCCCGTTTCAAGGCTGAGCAGGTTGAACAGGCCGGGTTAAAGGCCGAAGAAGATATTAAAACCCTGATTAAAAAGCTGCATCAGCAATTGGGCATGCAGGTTGAACAACTGGAAGAGCTGGATAAGACCCTCGAATTTGCGAAAACCTATGTGGATAGCCGCGACAAGGCTTTCCGTGAAGGCTTGTCCACTTCAACCGAATTGGTCGATGCCAATTTGCTGCTGGCCAAAGTAAAAATTGAGCGGCTTCAGGCTATGTACAATTATGATGTTATCCTGGCAAACTTGCTCCAGGTATGCGGAAATCCGGAGTTGTTTATTGCCTACCAATCCGGTAGTCAGGTTATTACTGAGTCATTTTAGAATATTATAATACCGAAAGAAATGAATAAGACAAGAAGTTTTATTATCGGGCTGTTTTTTACCGCCTTGCTGATTTTTCTGCTTTATACCACATGGCTGATTACCCGCCCGCTTCCGCTCGAAATTCAGGGCGAGATTGAAGCCACTCAGTTTCGGGTGGCATCCAAAATCCCCGGAAGGATCGATAGTATCGCGGTGAAAAAAGGGCAGCAGGTGAGGAAAGGTGATTTTTTGTTCTCCATCAGCAGTCCGGAGATTGATGCCAAGCTCATGCAGGTAACTGCTCTCCGGAATGCGGCGCAGGCTCAGAGCCTGAAAGCTCAGAATGGAGCACAGGCTGAAGACATTCAGGCAGCATACAACTTGTATGTGAAAGCCGAAGCGGCAGCCCGCCTTTACGAAAAGACATTTACGCGCGTTGAAAATCTGTTTAAAGACGGCGTGGTTTCGGAACAGAAAAAAGATGAAGCCGAAACTCAGGCCAAAGCTGGCCGCGAAACGGCGAATGCGGCAAAGGCACAATGGGAGAAAGCCGTGAAAGGCGCCCGTTTTGAAGATAAACGTTCGGCAAGGGAAATGGTCAATCAGGCTGAAGGCGGAATTGCCGAAGTGGAAGCCTACCTGGCCGAAACACAGGCCAAAGCTCCGGCATCGGGCGAGGTGGCCAACATCGTTTCCGAACGCGGAGAATTGGTTCCAACGGGATATCCGGTCATTACACTGGTTGACCTGGCCGACAGCTGGGCTACCCTTTATATTCGCGAAGACCTGATGGCCGATGTGCGCATGGGCAGCGAGATTAAAGCAACCATTCCGGCGCTGGGCAATAAAGAGGTTAGCCTGAAAGTAAATTACATCAGTCCGCTGGCCGATTTTGCCACCTGGACGGCGACTAAAACTTCCGGAGGGTTCGATATGAAATCGTTTGAAATCCATGCCGTGCCAACCACACCGCTCGACGGGCTCCGCCCCGGAATGAGTGTGCTGGTGAACTGGAAACAATTCAGGAAAAAGTAGGCCGTAACCGGTCTCAACGGTCGGTGGCCACCAATGATTCAAATCTTTCATGAAGGAAAATCAAAACATAGCAGCAAAAACAGCCGGGAAGCGGGAGCCGTTCTTTCGGACGAATCCCTTTTTCAGGGTTTTCTTCCGCGAAATCGACCGGATGACGAGCTCTTCCATTTATCTGTTCACTACCCTGATTGGTCCGCTGATTTCGTTTGTGATTCTGCTGTCAATTTTTTCGGACGGCGTTCCGCGAAACCTTCCGGTTGGAATGGTAGACAAGGACAACTCCAGCTTGTCGCGGAAAATTACGATGTGGATCGGCGCTTCTCCGGAAGCGGAGATAACCATGCATTTCCCCAATCAGGAGGAGGCGTACCGGCAAATGGAAGAGGGAAAGCTCGACGCGGTGGTGATCATTCCGGAAGGAACCGAAAAGAGTATTCTGAAAGGCGGGAGTCAGCGTATCCCCGTATTCATCAACAATGCCAACATACTGAAAGGCGGGTATCTGCAGAAGGGGATTTACAAATCGCTTGCTACCCTTTCGGGAGGTATAAAGTTGCAGGTGGCCATGAAAAACGGCTTGCCCGAACGGCAGGCGAAAGCAAAAATACAGCCGGTTAAACTGCAGCAGCACGTGCTTTTTAATCCGTTCGGTAATTATTCATACTTCTTGCTTAGCGCGCTGCTTCCGCTGATGATCGTGGTTTTTTCGCTGCTTTCGGCGGTATTTGCGGTGGGTGTCGAAGTGCGCGAGGGAACCGGACCCGACTGGCTGAATCATTCAGGAGGAAGCCTGATTGTAGGCCTGGCCGGAAAACTGTTGCCCTATACCGTTTTGCTGATGGTTGACGTGATTGTGATGAACGTGGTGCTGTTTATCCGGATGGGCACTCCGCTTGCGGGCAGTTTTGGGTTCATCATGCTTGGCGAGGCTGTTCTGATTTTTACTTACCAGTTGCTGGGCGTTTTACTGGTTGCGGCTACGGCCAACCTGAGGCTCGGCCTGTCGCTGGCCAGCGCTTATTCAATGATGGCGCTTACTTTTTCGGGGCTCACCTTTCCGCAGTTTTCCATGCCTGTTGTGGCCGAAGTGGTTTCGTATTTCTTCCCGTTTACATACTGGGTAAAGATATTTATTTCGCAGGCTATGCGTGGCGAAGATATCCTGCACGGAATCATCCATTTGTCGGTGTTTGTGTTGTTCATCCTGCTGTCGGTTAGTTTTTTGCCTCGCCTGAAAAGACTGTTGAAAGAAGAAAAATACTGGGGGAAAATTTAAGCTATGTTCAGGAAATTACATCAAGGACTTGAAATGACGGGGCGGTTTTACCGCGACGAGATCAGGGCAATCCGCAAAGACAGCGGTGCCATCCTGATTTTGATCGGTGCTTTGATGATCTACCCGATCATTTATTCCATTGCATATCAGAAAGAGGTGGTTCGCGAACTGAAAACCACCGTGGTCGATCTTGATCGTTCGTCCAGCAGCCGTCAATTGATTAAAATGCTTCAGGGCGCCGAACAGATTGTAATCGACCGGGAAGCAAACAGCCTCGACGAAGCCAAACGAGAGTTTTACGAGGGTAATTCAGGAGGGATTGTGGTCATCCCGCAGAACTTTGAAAAGGATATCCTGAACGGAACCCAAACCAATGTGGCGGTTTTTGCTGACGGAAGCTATTTTTTGATCTACCGGCAAATCCTCGGAGGAGCGGTCAAGTCGGTCGGGACTTTTTCGGCAGGCGTTGAAATCAAAAAGCTGATGATGGAAGGGAAAACCTACGAACAGGCCGCCATGCAGCGCGATCCGTTGTCGGCCGATATGCATTTCTGGTTCAATCCTTCTTCCGGATACGGTTCTTTCGTGATGCCCGGAATTATCATCATCATTCTTCAGCAGACTTTGCTGATCGGAATCGGGATGGTGGGCGGAACGGCCAAAGAGAAAAACCGCGACAGCTTTATGGTGCCGGTGGCCCTGAAAAAAGGCGGGGTGCTGCCTATTCTCTTCGGAAAAACACTGGGTTACCTAACCTTATACGCGGTCAATTGCGTGATTACCATGATCTGGATTCATTCCTGGTTCAATTACCCCGACCGGGGCAGCTACGTTTCGGTGCTGATGCTGACCTTGCCCTTTCTGCTGTCGGTTATTTTTATGGGCATTACCTTGTCGGTATTGTTCAAACGGCGCGAATCGTCGATCATGTTCATGGTTTTTCTGTCGCCCATTGTGGTTTTCCTCAGCGGTATTTCGTGGCCGGCCTCTTCCATTCCGCCCATCGTATACAGCCTGGCCCACCTGTTTCCGTCAACCATCATGATGCCGGCGTATCTGCGCATCCGCATTCTGGGAGCCGATATATCGGCCATCCGTTACGAATATTTCCTGATGCTTCTGCAGATGTGTTTCTATTTCTGCACCGCAGCCGCAGCCTTGTATGTTTCGGCCCGGCACAATGCGAAAACGATTTCGCCTCAATGCCCGTCAGCTAAAGCAGACGACGAAGAATAGTGCTTTGAATAAGAGAATTGCTTAATCAGGTCGGTATCTTTTGCCGTTGGTTTCAGCCAACAGATCGAATGTTTCATCGCACCGCAGTTGTTTTTCCAAACCTGGTGGTCGTTTTTTACGACACAGATGACGTATTTTACGACGTAGATGCCATATTTTACGACATAGTTGCAATGTTTTACTGCATAGTTGCAATATTTTATTGCACAGTTGGAGTTTCCGAGCGTCAAAGATTTTCGTCTATGCGACGAACTTGATCGTCCGTACGACGAATGTGTTTGATTATACGACGAATGTGACGATTTATACGACGACATGGTCGGTTTTTCCGACGGAATGGTCGGTTTTTCCGACGAAGCGGAAGTTTTATCCGGCGGGACTGGTCATCCGTATGGAATAAAGGTGCTTCGGCGGAGTCTGCGATGCTATTTGATCCGTCAGCTGAAGCAGACGGCAAAGAATAGTGCTTTGAATAAGAGAATTGCATGAAGAGGACGGTATCTTTTGCCGTTGGCCTCAGCCAACGGATCAAATAGAATGCATTATCCCGTGCTTTAGCCTGGATTCATCTTATTTAATGTGCCCGAGCCGCTCCAGTTTCTCCGAGGCTGCCAGTCCGTTGGGGTTACAGCCCGGAAGTCCTTCCGGAATTTCGAGCGCCAGTTTTTGGTAATAGTCCACCCAGGTTGAGGGGAAGTTTCCGCTTGCCGGGTCTTTAAAGGTCATCGGGTTCAGGGTGAAAACCGAATCGGCGGCAAAAGAGAGGTAAACAAATTCGGAGCAATAATGGGCCGTGTCGGACAGGATGTAGCTGAAATTATAGGGTTTGCCCAGCATTTGTTTCGCTTTTTTGAGGGCCGCCGGAATCGCCGGCTGCCATTCTTTTTTCAGGCGGTAGGCAATCACCGTGACCGAATCGCCTTCGGGGTGCAGAAACTCATGGAGCGAAACCACGCAGGTTCCGCCTTGCGGACTGGCATGCAGCACTACAATTCCGCTATCCGAAACTTCGGCCAGCCCCACATGCGAAAAATGCGTCTCTCCGGAAGTTTGGGTCACCCGGTCGATGGCTTCCGAAACCTTTCCCGAAGTTGTTTCGACAAACAAAATATCGCCCGATTGCAATTGTACGGTGGGTTGGGGCGGTGTGCAGGCGAAAAGCCCGGCAAGGGAGAGGAGAAAGAGGGATTGTTTAAGCAGGCTCACAATCATGTGCTATTTTCGGTTAAGAAACCCTTCGATCTCTGAAATAAATTCTTTCATTTCGTCAAACATTTCGAGAATAACATCCTTGTCAAACTCAACGTACGACTCGTAATCGCCTTGAGTCCTTCTGTTTGATGCTTTGTTTATGATTTTCCCAAATCTGGCATCAATCAATCCTTCGTGAATAAAATTTTTGTTGAACCAGCCGAGTAATTGCTGATGCTTTGAGGTTTCAAATTGATAAGCTAATCCGAGTGCCAGAAGTGAATAAAACATCCCGTAATAAATACGGTTTACGGCAGCTCGCAGACGATCGTTTTCAATCAAAAGCTGGACATCAGCAATGGTTTCCTTAGCTTCTTCAAGCCTGTACCTGATCAACTCGGTTCTTTCTTTTTCTTCAAGGCTCATGCGTAAATACCGGATTTGATTGCTTTGGTAAATATCGGTTGTTTACCTTTTATGGTGGAAAGTTCTCTTTCTGAGATGAGGTGTGCATCGATGATGATGTTGTATTTCAAATTCATGTCGTAACACAAATCATAGATTTGGTTTTCATCGCGGGCATTATAATCCTTCTCCAGAACAATTAAAATATCGTAATCCGAGTTTTCATTGGGATTGCCATACGCCTGTGAACCAAAC